>DATIMU010000534.1:0-1857 GCA_035475015.1 Acetobacteraceae bacterium | reverse complement strand
GTGAAGCACGCGGCGGTGGAGCGGTTCATCACGCCGGAGGAGTTCGCCGAGTATGCCTCGCTGGCGCGCGCCAAGGGGTTCCTGATGGTGTCCGCGACGCCGCTGACCCGCAGCTCGTATCACGCGGACGCGGATTTCGCCGAGTTGCGCGCAGCGCGAGAAACGCATCTCCGCGCAATGCGCGAGGCACGGCTCATGCCAGCCTGAGATGCCCACGCACGCCGAGCGCAAGCTCGTTCCCTACCGTCCGGAGCAGCTGTTCGACCTGGTCGCCGATGTCGACCAGTATCCCGCGTTCCTGCCCTGGTGCGTCGCGGCGCGGGTGCGGACCCGGGCGGAGAAGGAGCTCGTCGCGGACCTGACGATCGGCTTCGGGCCGTTTCGCGAGAGCTTCACCAGCCGGGTGACGCTCGATCGCCCCTCGCGCATCCAGGTCCGCTACGAGAACGGCCCGTTCCGCTATTTGAACAACCAATGGGAGTTCGAGGCCGATCCGCGCGGCTGCCGGGTGCACTTCTTCGTCGATTTCGAGTTCCGCAGCCGCATCCTGCAGGCGGCGATCGGGGTGGTGTTCAACGAGGCGGTGCGTCGCATGGTGAACGCCTTCCTCAAGCGCGCGCGGGAGAAATACGGGCCGCCGCCGGCGACCCTCGCCGTCCGCCGTCCGCCGGCCCCCGCCGAAGGCTGACCGGCCGGGCGATGCGCCACGCGCCCATTCCGATTGCGTGGTTGCTCGCCTGCCTTGCTCTCCTGTTCGCCCCTCTCCTGTTCGCCGTGTCGGCGACGGCGGCGCCGAACCAGAGCCGCGCGCCGCCGCCTGGCATCACCATCGCCAACTGGTCGCCGCGCGCGATCCGCGAGATCTTTGTCTCGCCGTCGAGTGCCGATGATTGGGGGCGGGAGCGGCTGGAGGGGAGGGAGGTTGCCGCGGGCGACGACGTCTGGCTCGGCTATGGCGGGGCGTGCCGGGCGGATTTGCGCGTGGTGTTCGACAATGAGGGGGCGGAGGAGCGTCGTGGCCTCGACCTGTGCCGCAACCAGTTCATTGGCGTCCGGCCGGGCTGGACCACCGGCGACGATCTGGCGGGGACCATCCCGCCCGGCCTCGTGCTGATCCGCAACCGCTCGGGCCGCACCATCGCGCGGCTCTATCTGTTCGACGAGGAGGCGGGGAAAGGGGACGATCGGCTGGGTCCGGACATGCTGCCCGACGGCCTCGACATCAACCTATTGCTGCCGCGCGCCGGGCGGTGCGAGTTTTCCCTGGAAGCGGCCTTCCTGGGCGAGCAGGAGGAGACGCGCTACAGCGGCATCGACCTCTGCCGCGCGCATGAAATCACCATCGCACCCCGGGCGACGGCCCGGTGAATCTGGAGAACGCCGATGTTCGCTCCGCTGCGTCCCGACCCTTCGCTGCCACCGGTGCGGGTCAATCTCTATTCCGACACGCAGACCAAGCCGACCGCCGCCATGAAAGAGGCGATGATGCGCGCCGAGGTCGGCGACGAGCAGTACGGCACAGACCCGACGGTCCATGCGCTGTGCGACCGGATGGCGGCGCTGCTCGGCAAGCAGGCGGCGATGTTCCTGCCGAGCGGGACGATGTGCAATCAGGTGGCGATCCTCACGCATTGCCGGGCGGGCGACGAGGTGCTGGCGCATGAGCGGGCGCACATCATCACCAGCGAGGGTGGCGGTGGTGCCGCGCTGACCGGGGTGATGGTCACGGGGTTGCGCGGCGAGCGCGGCCAGTTCGACGCCGAGACGCTGCGCGCCGCGTTTCGCGCAAGGAGCCGCTACGCGCCGGCGCAGACGCTGGTGGAGGTCGAGCAGACGTCGAACCAGGGCAGCGGCTCG
>DATIMU010000533.1:0-5650 GCA_035475015.1 Acetobacteraceae bacterium | reverse complement strand
GGGCTCGATCCTGGCAGCAAGACGGTCGGCGTCGCGCTATCCGACGTGCGGCTGACGCTCGCCTCGCCCTACGGCAGCCTCAAGCGCGGCAAGCTCAGGGCCAACGCCGCCGAGATCGTCGCCATCGCGCGAAAGGAGGGCGCCAGCGGGCTGGTCGTCGGCCTGCCGCTGTCGATGGATGGCACAATCGGCCCCGCCGCCCAGGCGGCGCGCGATTGGACGTTGGCGTTGAGCGAGGCCACCGGCCTGCCGGCCGCCTTGTGGGATGAGCGGCTGAGCTCGGCGGCGGTCAACCGGTTTCTCATCGGAGAGGCCGATCTCAGCCGAAAGAAGCGCGCCGACGCGGTGGACCGGATGGCGGCGGCCTGGCTGCTGCAGGCGGCGCTGGACGGGAGCCGGACCCAGGCGACGCCGTCCCTCCGTCGATGAGATGTCGCGCCCAGGTAGCCTGGCCCGGGCGTCCGTTATTCCTCGCCGAGCAGCTCATCCAGAGAGAACGGGCACTCCGTCGGCGCGGGTAGCGGCTGCCTATGGTCGGCCTCCGGCGGCAGCTCGCGCAGCGCGCGCCGATAGATCGAATCGAGATCAAGATGCTGACGCATGGACTTCGTGTAAACCTCGCGAGCATCGAGCTTGAAGTTCTCCGCATCATGCCGCCAGCGAGCGACGTATTCCGAGGTCGGCCACGCCCGGGCTTTCATCTCATGGGCGACTGCCTGGACGAGCAGCGAGCGGCAGGCCCGCAGAGAGTTGCGCCCCACGTCGGCCAGCTCCTCGATGATATTCGCCCAGTCCGGCATTTCGTTCGGGGGTTCGCCGGCAGCGATCCGGCGCAACAGTTCGGCCTGACGCTCGCTCCAGGTCAGGATGTCGCTGTCGTAGAGATCGCTCACAGTCTGATCCTCAAGGGCATCCTCGAAGGTCCGATTATAACCAAAAATGCGGCCTCGGGGTGCCCGATAGACCAGAGCATCAGTCGGCCCCCGGCGGCAGCGGGCTGCACGCCGCCGCCGCCGCGCGGGCCAGGACGATCATGCGGCGGGCGGCGACGCCGGCGCCCGCCATGTCGCCGGCGACTTTTCCGAGCAGCGGGTTGGACAGCAGCGCGTGGGTCAGCGTGTTGGCCGCCATGTCGGTCGCCATCACGCCAGCCGCGCTGAGGGCGGTGCGGCGCAGGAGGGAAAGCGTGCCGAGCAGGCCGGGGCGCAGCCCGTGCAGCTCGGCGATCTGACGCACCAGGCGGGTGCCGCGCCAGGCAACCAGCAACCCGTCGAAGGCCGGGGACGGCACGGCGGCGGTAATGGCAAAAATCTGCACCGCCGCCGTGCGCCCGAGCGCGTCGGCTCGGCCGCGCAGCTCGGCTATCGGCCCGGCGCGCAGCAAGGCACGCAACGCCTCCGGGTCGTCGAGCGCGTCGAGGTTGCCGGCGCTGACCTCGCCCTCGGGCAGCCGCGCCAGCCAGCGGCGCAGCAGCGGCCGGGCGCGGAGTGCGTCGGCGGAGGCGAGCTCGACGCGCAGGCGGTCTACCGTCTCGATGCCGAACAATCCGCGCAGCTCGCGCCAGACACCCGCGCCGATCAGGCCGAAGCCCGCGACCGCCACGGCGACCGTCAGCCAGCCGAGAGCGATCGAGCGGGCGAACTGGGCGGCGGCGAAATTGGCCGTGCCGAGTGCCGCCAGCCCGACCGCAAGTATGGCGACGCCGCCAAACAAGAGGGACAGCGTGCCGACGCCGCGCTCCGGCACTGGCACCAGCGCCGGCAGCCCGGCCTCGAGGCGTGGCGCCGGCATCGCTTCGAGCTCGACCCGGGGACGCGGCTTCTCCTCGGTCGCGGTGTCGATCACAGAACATCCTCCAGCAGGAACGCGAGCAATGCGTCCAACCCTATCTGGGGAACCCCGTTGCGTCCGTCAGCGGGGAGGCGGCGCGGCTCGAATTGTGGCAGGGCGAGGAATTCATGCGCCCAGAACTCCTCGTCGGGCAGGCGATCGGGCACCTCGCCGGGGTAGGAGCGGGTCAGCCGATCATCACCCAGCACCCGGCCGCGCACGGCGGAGATGTTGCGTCCGTCGAGGGTCCAGACGAAATCCTCGGTGCACCGTACTGCGGCGATCGCGAAGCTGGTCGTCGCGGCGGAGGCGGACGCGGCGGGCAGCCGGGTGAGTGCCCGGACCAGGGCGGCGAGATTGCCGCGCTGCCGATCGGCGACATGGTCGGACTTGGTGGCGGCAAACGCCACGCGGCGGATGCCGCCCGGGGTCAGCCAGGCAGGCAGCGGCAGCCATTGCAGGAAGGGGATCGCGTCGGTCCAGGGACGGCGGAAGGACAGCGCCTCGGCCACCCCGGAGAGTGCCCCCGCCATATCGGCGAAGGCGGCGCGGCCGGCGTGCAGGGCGGAGAGGATGTCGGCGAGCACCACCAGCCGGTCCACTTGGCCGAACGAGGGCGATACCAGGTCGCGCCGTACCGCGTCTCGATAGGCGTCGTAGCGCGACGCCAGCAGGCCAGCGAGACCAGAACCACCGGTGAGGGGGAAGAATCCGGTCCACGGCGGCTCCGGGCCAGGTGCCGGCATCAGGAAGCGCCCGGGCTGGAGGAACGACAGACCCGCCTCGTCGCGCAGCCGTGTGAGTGCCGTCCGGTAGAGCCGGTGGCCGGTCGCCGCCAGGGTCTCGTCGGCGGGGCAACGGGCGGGCAGGCCCTGTGCGAAAGCCATGAAATCGCGCGCGATCGGCGCGATCTCAGGCCGCTCCAAGCGGGCCAGCGTCGCGGCCGACCACCGGGAAAAATCCTCCGCCAATAATGGCAGGTCGAGCAGCCACTCGCCGGGGTAATCAAGAAGCTCCAGCCGGAAGCGGCGCGGCGGCAGCGAGGCGGCGACGCCCTGCCGGCCGATGTCGAGGTCGAGTGCCAGCAGCGAAACCGCGCCGGTCCGCTCCGGCCAGCGCGGCGGATCGGCCGCCAGCGCGGCGAGATGCGCGCGGTAATCGAAACGCGCGACCGCGCTGGCCCCGGACGGCGCAATCGCGACGCGGAGCACTCGGCCGCCGAGGCGCGCGGCGAGCGCCGGCAGCGCCGGCATTCCGCTGCCCTGGGCCAGCAGATTGGCGGCCGCCGAGGTGAGGAACGCGGTCTTGCCGGCGCGCGCCAGCCCGGTGACGCCGACGCGCAGGACGCGGCGGCCGGGAAGGAACGGAATCCCGGTCGCGCCGCTCACGGTATCTGCCTCAGCCGCGCTGGATCAGCTCGATCTTGTAGCCGTCCGGGTCCTCGACGAAGGCGATGACGGTGGTACCGAACTTCACCGGCCCGGCCTCGCGCGTCACCTTGCCGCCCGCGCGGCGCACCCTCTCGCAAGCCGCCGCGACATCCGGCACGCCGACCGCGAGATGGCCGAAGGCGGAACCCTGCTCGTAGCTCGTCACGCCGTAATTGTAGGTGAGCTCGATCACCGCGCCGCTGTCCTCGTCGTCGTAGCCGACGAAGGCCAGGGTATACTTCCCGTCCGGCACGTCCCGCCGGCGCAGTTCCTTCATGCCGAGCAGCTTGGTGTAGTAATTCACGCTGCGTTCCAGATCCCCCACGCGGATCATCGTGTGCAGAAAGCGGCTCATGGCGGTTCTCCGGGTTTGGCTTGTCCGACAGGCGGTTCAGGCCGGCGCAGTATCGGGGTCCAGGCCGACCAGGAAAAGCCCCGCCGCATCCGCCGCCGCGACCGTCGCGGCGCGGTCGGCCAGGATGGTCCCGCCCGCCTCGAAGGCGATGCCGCGCAACCCGGCCCGACGCGCCGCTCGCACCGTCTCGGGGCCGATCGTCGGCAGATCGGCCCGGCGCTCCTGACCGGGCTTCACCAATTTGACCAGCACGCCGCCCGGGCCCGTCCGGGCCAGCGCCGCGCAGCGCGCGAGCATGGCATCGGTGCCCTCGGCCGCCTCGACCGCGAGCACGATGCCCTGCTGGACGACGCAGCCCTGTCCGACATCAACTGCGCCCAGGGCCCGAGTCACCTCGATCGCGCGGGCGATGTCGGCCATTGCCTGCGCATCCGGCGCGATGCGGGATAGCACCCCGGCCGGGGCGGCGGTTTCCGCCAAGATTTCGTGCGCGCCCACGACCCGGAAGCCCTCCTCCCCGAGCACCCGGATGACGGCTGCGAGCAATCCGTCATCGCCGGCGAAAGCCGCGCGGCCAACGCGCGCCAGGATGCGCACCCCCTCCGCGTCGGGCCGCAGATCGAGCAAGGAGGGACGGCGCACCGGGCCAATCAGCACCAATTCGCCGCAGCCACGCGCCTTCAACAGTTGCAAGATGTGCCCGGCCGCGCCGATCCTCGCGAATTCATGGGGGAATGGGGCCAGCACCGCGCGATCCGCGGCGCCTTCGATACCGACCAGAAATACGTCTCGACCAGAAGCGGTCGCGGCGGCGGCGACCCGGCCAGGGAGCGCGCCACCGCCGGCAATTATGCCGAGCGACTTCACCGCCTTTCGGTCCATGAAACCGCTGGGCGGTAAAAGTTCGGCCTTTGATCGCGCAACCGGCGATTACAGGTGGCTGATATGCCACTTACCGCAGATTGGTAGCTAGACCGCATGATTCCCGTTGCAAATTGTCGAATGCCTCGGCATAGGTCGTCCGCTCTCACGAGATCGTGAGGCACGGAACGTCCATCACCGCCAGAAGGCCCGGTTTCGATGAACGAAGAAGACAGTCTCTCCTGCGACGCGACTGCCACCGGCATTCTTCAGTGCCTGCGCATGTTGGCCGAGGAGGCCGCGAGCCTCCACCTCACCCGCACCCTGACCGCGCTGCGCGACGCGATCGAGACCTGCGTGGCCGAGCGGACCGAACCGGGATTCGACATCGACACCGTGGTCCAAGGCCTCGTCCGGGTCATCCACTGATCGGCCCCGAGGCGCTCGCCATTCAGTGACGCCGCCGACTCAGGCCGCCGGGCCGGCTTCCCCGGCGGCGATCTCGGCGCGGATCAGCCCGCGATGGCTCGGCGCGTCGATGAAGTCGAGGATCTCGGTCACCAGTCTATCGCCCGCATAGCGCGCGCGGGCCTGCGCCAGCCGCTGCGCGAACACGCCGTCCTGACGGAACAGGGTGCGGAACGCCGCCCGCAATGCCAGGATCTGAGCGCGCTCGAAGCCGCGGCGCTTGAGGCCGATCACGTTCAGCCCGGCCAGCCTTGCGCGGTTGCCGAGCACGCTGCCGAACGGGATGACGTCGCCCTCGACGCCCGAGGCGCCGCCGACCATCGCGCCGCGACCGATCCGCACGAACTGATGCAGCGCCGAGGCGCCGCCGATCACCGCGTTGTCGGCGATCGTGACGTGTCCGCCCATCACCACGTTGTTGGCGATGATGACGTGGTCGCCGACCTGGCAGTCATGCGCGACGTGGACCACCGCCATCAGCATGCAGTCCGCCCCAACCCGCGTGGTCCCGATGCCGGTCACGGTGCCCCGGTGAATGGTGCAATGCTCGCGGATCTGGGTGCGTGCGCCGATTTCGCAGCCCGTCGGCTCGCCCTGGTACTTCAGGTCCTGCGGCGCCATGCCGATGGTGCAGAACGGGTACACCACCACGCCTGCGCCGATCCGCGTGCAGCCCTCCACGACGACGTGGGAGATGAGCTGCACC
>DATIMU010000532.1:0-1817 GCA_035475015.1 Acetobacteraceae bacterium | reverse complement strand
GTAGAATTCGGCGAGGCCGGGCAGGTGGCGCTTGTCCGAGAGCGCGCGGACGTTGTTCAGCACCTGCTTGCGGATGGTCAGGATCTTGCGCTCGAAGGCGTCCTGGTCCGCCAGCTTTGCGTCGCGCACGACGATCGCCTGACGCATCACCGGCATGGTCTCGATGACCCGCTGGCCGAGCCCGGTGAGGTCGGTCGGCACCTCGCGCCAGCCGAGCACCGACTGGCGCTCCGCCGCGACATACTGCTCGAACGACGCGATGGCGGCGTCCCGCGCCGCGGCGTCGCGCGGCATGAAGCACATCGCGACGGCGTAGCGTCCGGGTTCCGGCAGGCTCAGGCCGTGCTCCCCCGCCCAGTGGCGCAGCAGCGCGTCGGGCATCTGGATCAGGCAGCCGGCGCCGTCGCCCACCAGCGGATCGGCGCCGACCGCGCCCCGATGGTCGAGGTTGACCAGGATCTCCAGGCCGCGACGGATGATGTCGTGCGACTTGCGGCCCTTGATGTTGGCGACGAAGCCGACGCCGCAGGCATCGTGCTCGTTGCGCGGATCGTAGAGCCCCTGTTTCTGAAACGAATCCATTATCGGCATCCGCCGGCCGCCAACACTCGGCAACGAGGCTGGCCGGTTCTCGCTTGTGGTTCGGTCATGCGCAGTAACCCGATATGCAATCGCTGAAGTCCCCTGATGGGCGGCCGGACGGAAGGCAAGCGGGAAAACTATCCTCGCGAGGCCGCATCCGCAATGAGCCGGGGGTTGCTTATCCCTTGGCGCCGATATGCGGTTCCGTCCCGCCAAGCAGACGGCGGATATTCGCGGCGTGTCGCACGAAAACGAGCAGCGCGATAGCCAGGGCGAGCACGGCCGTCGCCGGGCCGGCCAACCCCCAGGCGACGGGCACCGCGACGGCCAAGGCGATCAGCGAGGCGGCCGAGGAGATGCGCAGCACGGCCGCCGCCGCGAGCCACGCGGCGCAGGCGACCAGCCCGACCGGCCAGGCCGCCGCGAGCAGCACGCCCAATGCGGTCGCCACCCCCTTGCCGCCGCGAAAGCCCAGCCAGACCGGGAACAGGTGCCCGAGCACCGCGCCGAGCCCGGCCCACAGACCCGCGATCGGGCCGCCCAGCGCCGCCGAGATCAGCACGGCCACCGCTCCCTTGGCGGCGTCCAGGACCAGGGTCGCCGCGGCGAGGCCGCGCTTGCCGGTGCGCAGCACGTTGGTCGCACCGATGTTGCCCGAGCCCACGGCGCGGATGTCGCCGAGGCCGGCGGCCTTGGTCAGCAGCAGGCCGAAGGGGATCGAGCCGAGGATGTAGCCAAATACAAGAGCGATTGCCGGGATCATCCGAACACCCGCCGTCCGGCCTTCCATGTTCCCAAAACAACCCCCTCCAGCGCCCGCCCGTCGAACGGCGTGTTCTGCGCCTTGCCGGGCAGCGCGCCGGCCTCGACCTGCCAGACGCGCTCGGGATGGAACAGGCAGAGATCGGCCGGTGCCCCCTTGGCGAGCCGGCCGCCCCGGTAGCCGAGCAGGTCGGCGGGCCGCGCCGTCATCAGGGCGATGGCCCGCGGCAAGGCCAGCGTCTCGCCATGCACGAGAGCAAGCGTGACGGGGAGCAGCGTGACCAGCCCGGTGCCGCCGGGGGCCGCCTGGGCGAAGGGCAGCCGCTTGTCATCGGCGTCGCGTGGCTGGTGGTCCGAGGCGATGGCGTCCATCGTGCCGTCGGCCAGGGCGGCGCAGACTGCGAGCCGGTCCTCCTCGCGGCGCAGCGGCGGCGACAGCTTGGCGTAGGTGCGGAAATCGCCGATCGCCGTCT
>DATIMU010000531.1:0-10079 GCA_035475015.1 Acetobacteraceae bacterium | reverse complement strand
GGCCTGGCCGATCGCGAGTGCCGTGCCCAGCAGGTTCATCAGCAGCACCGGCCGGGATGCCGCGCGCCCCTGGCGGGATTGCTGGCGTAGCCATGCGCGCGCTTCGCGCTTGCGGGCACTCGTCCTGTCGTCGGCCATGACGGGGGATTAGGCCAGGATCGCTGGAATTGACAGAGCCGGATTGCCGCCGACCCCAAGGCGGATCCAGTCGGTCACCACACGCGAGCGTGTTTCCGATTTGTCCCGATTTTTCATTCCATCTCCGATTTTTAGGCATCGGAGCGCGGGGGCATTTAGGAAACATTGCCTGAACCTAAACAGAATTTAACCCGCGACTCCCTTTGCTGATTCCGCGTCCGGAATGTCCAGGAACGTTTCCTGATTGAGATTCAATACATAATGTCACCGCCGTTGGGCGACAGGCAGGCGCCGACATAGAACCCGCCCTGCGGCCCGGCGAGCAGCAGCGCGGTTGCGGCGATCTCCTCGGCTCGCCCGAAACGACCGAGCGGCAGCCTGGCGCGGAACGCCGCCTGCCACTCCTCGCTGTTCTGGCGCACCAGGTCGGTGTCGATCGGCCCCGGTGCGATCGCGTTCACCCGCACGCCCTTGGGCGCCGCCTCCCAGGCCAGCGCGCGGGTCAGGCCGATGATCCCCGCCTTCGCCGCGCAGTACGGCACCGCGTTGGGCCCGCCCTTGAGGCCCATCTGCGAGGCGACGTTGATGATGCAGCCCCGTCCCCGCGCGACCATGCCGGGGTAGACCGCCTGGGCCATGAAGAACATGCCCTTGAGGTGCACCCCGATCAGCCGGTCGAATTCCGCCTCGGTGTAGTCCTCGAACGCCTTGCGGGTATTCATGCCGGCGTTGTTGAACAGGATGTCGGGCGCGCCGAGCGTGTCCGTGGCGCGCCGGGCGAAATCCCGGGTGGCGGCCGGGTCGGCGACATCGGCGGAGAGGTGCAGCACGCGCCGGCCGAGCGCGCCGATCTCGGTCGCGGTCGCCTCGGCCTGCGCGTCGTCATTGAAATGGCAGAACGCGATGTCCGCCCCCTCCCCGGCGAAAGCCAGCGCGGTCGCCCGCCCGATCCCGCGCGATCCCCCCGTCACCAGGGCCACTTGTCCTTGCAGCTGCATCCGTCCCATCCCCCGTGCTGGTTATCGCCGCGCGTGGCTCTTTGCCCGCGCGGCCCGATGGCTATAACCCTGCCATGCAAATCGCCCGGACGCTGCCCGACCTGATCCATCATTGCACCCGGCTGCGGCAGGCGCGCGCCACGCTCGCCTTGGTGCCGACGATGGGCGCGTTGCACGCCGGGCATCGCGCCCTAGTCGACGCGGCGGTCGGCACGGGGGCCGCAACCGTGACCTCGATCTTCGTCAACCCGCTGCAATTCGCGCCGACCGAGGATCTCAGCCGGTATCCGCGCGACGAGGCCGGCGATCTCGCGACGCTCGAAGCCTGCGGCTGCGATCTCGTCTGGATGCCGGCCGTCGCCGCGATGTATCCCCCCGGCGGCGCCACCACGATCGACCCCGCCGGGCCGGCGGAACGGTGGGAGGGCACCCACCGGCCGGGGCATTTCCGTGGCATGGGCACGGTGGTGGCGAAGCTGTTCGGCCAGGTTCGCCCGGACGCCGCGTTTTTCGGCGAGAAGGACTGGCAGCAATTGCAGGTCGTGACCCGAATGGTCGCCGATCTGCACCTGCCCCTGCGGATCGTCGGCGTGCCCACGGTGCGCGAGGCGGATGGGCTGGCGCTGTCGTCGCGCAACCGCTTCCTGAGCGACATCGAGCGCCGGCTCGCCCCGCGTCTCTATCAGACGCTCAGCGAGGCTGCGCACGCCATCGCATCTGGTCGCTGTGCCGCCGAGCCGCTGCAAGCGGCCCATGCGGCGCTGAGCGGGGACGGCTTCGGCGTGGACTATCTGGCGCTGGTCGACGGGCCGACCTTGGAGCCGATCGCGGCGGCCCGGCCGGGCGCCCGGCTCATCACGGCCGCGCGTCTGGGCACCGTTCGGCTGCTCGACAACGTGGCCGTCGGGTAGGGCATGATCGCATCAAGTCGACCCGTTCCGTCATCGCGATGAGCGCTTGCGGCTCGCGATGACGGGTGAGGTCGGGGTGATTCAGTGTAAAACGATCATGCCCTACTCGGCGAGCGCGCGCTTGGCGACGCCCGCGAGGTAGGACGCGGTGGCGGGCAGGATCGCGTCGTTGAAATCGTAGCCGGGGTTGTGCAGCTCGTGCCCCGGCCCGGAGACGCCGTTGCCGATCCACACATAGGCGCTCGGGCGCTGCTGCGAGAACCAGCCGAAATCCTCCGAGCCCATCGTCGGCGGCAGGTCGCGCCGCACCGGGAGCCCGGCGTGCGCGGCGGCCTCGGCGGCGAGGGCGGCTTCCGGCGAGGTATTGCTCGTCACCATCACGCCGCGCTGGATCGCGACCTCGGCCGCCATGCCGAACATCGTCGCGGTGCCGGCCGAGACGCGGCGAATGCCCTCCTCGAGCTGGTCCATCACCTCGGTGCGGAGCGCCCGCATGGTGCCGCGCATCACCGCCTCCTCGGGGATCTGGTTGGCGGCGCGGCCCGCCTCCATCGTGCAGATCGACAGCACGCCGCAATCCAGCGGATCGAGGCTGCGCGAGACCACGGATTGCAACGCCACCAGGAGATGCGCCGAGGCGAGCATCGGATCACGCGCCAGATGCGGCAAGGCGGCGTGGCCGGCATGGCCCTTCACCCGGATTTCGATGCGCGCGCCGCCCGCCATCACCGGGCCGTCATGCACCGCCACGGTGCCGGCTTCGAGCCCCGGCCAATTGTGGAAGCCGAAGATGCGCTCCATCGGGAATCGCTCGAACAACCCGTCCCGCAGCATCGCCAGCGCGCCGCCCGCGCCTTCCTCGGCCGGCTGGAAGACGAGATGGACGGTGCCGGTCCAGCTCTCGTCGCGGGCGAGCAGCGCGGCGGCACCGAGCAGCGAGGTGGTGTGCCCGTCATGGCCGCAGGCGTGCATCACGCCGGGATTGGTCGAGGCATGGGCAAGCCCGGTGGTCTCGGTGATCGGCAGCGCGTCCATGTCGGCACGCAACCCGACGGCGCGGTTGGAGCGGCCGCGGCTGATCGTCGCGACGACGCCATGCCCCCCGATGCCGGCCTCGAAGGCGACGCCAAGCTCGGTCAGGCGGCCGCGGACGAACGCCGCGGTCTCTACTTCCTCCTTCGACAATTCGGGGTGCGCGTGCAGGTGGCGGCGCCATCTCGTCAGCGTCTCGGCAAGGGCCTGGTCCATCGTGATCCTCTCGCCGGGAACTGGCTTCGCGGGCAAAAAGCAGGCGGCACTCAGGCGGCCGCGTTCTCCTGGTCGACCGCCTCGTCCCCCTCCGGCGGCTCGGCGCGCAGCGGGATCGTGACCTCATAGCGCGTTCCGTTGCCTTCCTGCACGGTCAATGTCGCCCCGAGCTGTCGGGCGAAGCCGCGGATCAGCTGGATGCCGAGCCCGTCGCGCGGCCCGCTCTCGCTCTCCCCCCGCCCCGCCGGGATGCCGATGCCGTCGTCCTCGACGGTGAGGTGCGCGGTCTCGTCATCGGCGACGAGATGGACCGCGATGTGGCCGCGACGCCCGCCGGGGAAGGCATATTTGATGGCATTGCTGACCGCCTCGGTGACGATCAGCGACAGCGGCACGGCCTTATCGCTCGACATCTGCAGTTCCGGCGCGTCCACGGTGAGGGCGATACGGTCGCCCTCCCGCTCGCCCATCGCCTGGAACAGCTGGCCGCTCAGCTCCATCAGGAAGCTCCGCATGTTGATGGTGCGCAGCTCTCCATCGGCATAAAGGTGGCGATGCAGCGTGGCGAGGGCGCGGACCCGATCGCGGGCGGCCTGGAACTCGGCCTTCGCCTCGGGCACCCGGATGCGGCTGGCCTGCAGGTTCAGCAGACTGGCGACGATCTGCAGGTTGTTCTTCACCCGATGATGGATCTCCTGCATGAGCAATTTCTGCTGCGCTTCATGCTCGGCCAGCGCACCCGTCGCGTGCGAGAACGCATGAGAGAGACCGACCACTTCGGTCGGCATTCCCCGCAGCGAGAGACCGTCGAAGGCGGCCCCGTCGCGCCAGCGATTGACGGCGGCGGTCAGGCGCTTGAGCGGCTGGACCACCGCCCGGTCGGTGCCGCCACCCATGATGAGCAACCCGACCACCAGGGTGACCGCGACTTCCAGCAGATGGCGGATCAGCGTCTCGTGGGCCTGCGCCTGGATCGAGGCCGAGCGATAGGCCGCGAGCAGCGCGTAGCCCCCGCGCACCGGGCCGATCGCATAGGACAATGGCTCGCCGCCGCGCGAGACGCCGTCCCTGGCCGCGACCTGCGGGGCGGCGAGGGCGACCGAGGACGCCGGCAGGCGATCCTCCGTCGCGCCGGCCAGCCCATGCGGCCGAGACGCGGGATCGACGAGCCAGAACCCGAGATCCGCGTCCTTGGCGCGCGCGCCGATCTGCCCGGCCAGCCAGTCCAGCCGGAGCGCGACCCCGACCGTCGCACGCGGCCCCGAGGCGCCGGCGGCGGGCACGAAGATCGGCAGGATGGTCGGGCTCGACTTCCCCAATGCCGGCTCGCCGGTCCGCCGCGATTGCTCGAGGCCCGGGTCGGCGGGCCAGTCGATGCCGGTGGGCACCGCGTCCGGCGCTGTGGCCGTGCATTCCACATGACCCGCGCCATCGAACAGCACGAGCCCGGCGAAGCGGTCAGGCTCCAGGGTGGCCGCATCGGACAAAAGGGCGCACGCCGTCTGGGACGGCAGCGCGGCGATTCTGGTGGCCGTGCCGATTACGCCATCAAGGGCGGCTTCATGACGCGCGGCGGCGTCGCGCAGGCCGGCCATCGCGACCTCCCGCGCCCGCCCGAGCGACGTGAAGTAGCTGTCGAACGCCAGCGCCACCGCCATGAACACCAGCGGGATGACGGACAGCAGCAGGAGCAACGTCACGCGCGCCCGGACCGAGCCGAGCACGCCCCGCACTCTCACCCCCCGCAAGCCGGCGGGACGCTCACTTGTCGCGATCCTCCTCGATGATCCTCAGCAACTCGGGAGGAATGGGCTCGTCGGCGACGTCATCGAACAGTTTGTGCAGCCCACGATGGAGCCACAGATCGAACGCCGCGTCAGCCTTGCCCTCCTCGGGCGGCCGCACCGGCACGGGCTTATCCTTCCGCTGCTTCATCGGGACATGTTTCATCTTCGGCGAGACCCAAACGGCGGCGGACCGCCCTGGGGTGCCCGCCGCCGATCAATACTGAGAGTACTCCGGTCTTCGTGGCAATGACCGGATCAGGAATGCAGGGCGCCATGCTCGTCGAGCGGCCGCTCCGCCCTGATCTGCGGCCGGGCAGCCTGCCGCTCCGAGCGCTCGCCGAGCAGCCAGGATTCGAGTTGTCGGCGGGCGCGAAACACGCGGCTTTTCGCCGTTCCGACCGCGCAGCCCGTGGCCTGCGCCAGTGCCTCGTAGCTCATCCCGTGGACCACGACCATGACCAGCGCCTCCCGCTGGTCCGCCGGCAGCCGCGTCATCGCCTGGCCGAGTTCCTTCAGCGCGAGCCGATCCTCATGGGGTGCGTCGGTGGCGAACACCGAGGACGGGACATCGTCGATGTCGGTGGTGTCCCGCCGCTTGCGGAGGTTGGAGATGAAGCGGTTGCGCAGGATGCGGTGCATCCATGCCGCGAAATTGGTGCCCGGGATGAAGCTGTCCTGGGCCGACAGCGCGTTGCACACGGCGTCCTGCACGAGATCCTCGGCGGCGGCCCGATTGCGCGTCAACGCCAGCGCCTGAACCCGCAGCTTGGGCAGAATGCCGATCACCTGGTCGTGGAAAACGAGAGCCTCAGACATATTCGACCGCTCCTTCAAAATCGCTCGCGCGCTGTTGCGAGATACCGGACCAATGAACGGCGGAGCTGGTGCGTTGCATGGCTTGGCTCACGTATGCGCGAGCCGCCGGAAGGCATGTTGCGGTGAGCCTGCGGCGAAGCAACTGTGCCTCTTACGTCCGTTCCCGCAAACCTCGGCGATCGCATCCGATCATGTTGGCAGCACGTTTGTCCGCGCTAAGCTCCGTCCGACGCCACTGCCATCTCATCCATCTCGCCGATGACGCGGCGGAGCTGCGTCCGAGCGCGCGAGACCCGGGCCTTCATCGTCCCCACGGGCACGCCGCAGATGACGGCGGCCTCGTCGTAGCTGAGCTCCTGCGCGCCGACCAGGACCAGGGCCTCCCGAAGCAACGGCGGCAGGCGCCACAGGCGGCGCTGCAGGTCGTTCAGCGCCGCGCGATCCTCGTGGTCGGAGACGCGCGACTCGTTCCCCACGCCGGCGTGCTCGAGCGCCGTACGCTCCGTCCGTCGCCGCCGCGCCTGCTCGAAGAAGACGTTGCGCAGGATCGTGAAGAGCCAGGATTTGAGGTTGGTTCCCGGCTGGAACTGGTCGAGTGCCGCGAGCGCGCGGACGACCGCGTCCTGCACCAGGTCGTCCGCCTCCGCCCGGTCCCGCACGAGGAAGCGCGCAAAGCCGCGCAACTCGGGCAACAACGCGATCATTTGCGCGCGCAGCGAGACGGTGGGGGGCGGTGGTTCGGGAAATGGGATATTGTCCATGCGTCGTGAGAGAGTCTGGCCTCGGCCCGCATCGCGCAAGAGGATATGACCAATGAGCAATCCGCAGCACGAGCATCTGATCCGCGCCTTGCCGTACGCCCGGCGTTATGCCCGCGCCCTGAGCGGCAGCCAGGCCCGCGGCGATGGGCTGGTGGCCGACAGCCTGAAGGACCTGCTGGCCGGCGGCGAGGCGGCCGGCGATCCGCGGACGGCGCTCTACAGCCACGTCACGCGCCGATTCGACCGGCTGGCCGGACCGGGAACTGCCGAGATCGGGCTGAGCCGCAAGCAACGCCAACTGCTCCTCCTCACCGCGCTCGAGGAGCTGCCGGTCGAGCAGGCGGCGCCGGTCGTCGGCCTCGACGTCGACCGCGCCGTGACGGACCTGGCCGACGCACGCGAGCGTCTGCGAGCATCGGCGGCGACGGACGTGCTCATCATCGAGGACGAGCCGATCATCGCCATGGACATCGAGGAACTGGTGCAAGGCTGCGGCCATCGCGTGGTCGGCGTCGCGGCCACCGAGCGGGACGCCGTGGAGATCGCCCGCCGCACCCGCCCGGGTCTGATCCTGGCGGACATCAATCTCGGCGCCGGCGGCGACGGCGCGGCGGCCGTGGCGCGCATCCTGCAAGGCCATCGCACGCCGGTGATCTTCGTCACGGCCTATCCCGAGCGCCTGCTGACTGGAGAGGAGGTCGAGCCCGCCTTCGTCATCACCAAGCCGTTCGAGCCGATCATGCTGGCCGTCGCCACCTACCAGGCGGTCACCGGCGGCGTGCATCTCGACTGATCCGATTTCGCCGCGCCGGATCGCGGCGTGGGCCGGCTCGACGCGCAAAGGGCGCTTCCATCGGAAACCCATGGATGGCCCGCGCGATGTTGCGGGACGGCGGCATGAATGCGCGCGGGGCGGAATTGGACATTGATCCTCAGGCTGCGACGACGGACTCGCCGACTCGGCAAGTCCCGACCCACCCGGCACGGGCGCGGTTGGCGCCGCGCATCTATTACCTCAGCCCGCTGCTGGCCGGCTCGCTGGCGGGGTGGCGCGTCCATTTCGAGCGCATCGCGCGGCTCGGCTTCGACCACGTCCTGATCGCCCCGCCCTTCGCGACCGGCGCGAGCGGCGACATGTTCCTGCCGGCCGATTACGGGCAGCTCAACGCGAGCCTGGAATGGCAGGGCGATGCGGACGCGGCACTTGCCACGATCGCGCGGGACTGCGCGGCGTTCGGCCTGACGCCACTGCTCGACGTGGTGCTCGATCAGGTCGCCGCCGGCTCGCCGCTCGCCAATCCCGCTCTGTTCGGCACGCCCGACGAACGCGCGGCGCTCGATCCGCGTGGGCCGGGCGGCAATTTCGAGGCGGCGCGGGTGATCCCGGACGCGCCCGGCGTGGGCGAGTGGTGGGCGGAACGGCTCTGCGGCTGGCTGCGCGCCGGGATCGGCGGCTTTCGCATCCTCTCGCCCGCCGCGTTGCCGCGACCCGCGCTGCGGACATTGATCGAGACCGTGCGCCGACAAGGTACGGACGCGCTGCTGCTGGGCTGGACGCCGGGCGCGAACCTCGACGCCATCGCGGAGGCCGGTTTCGACTTCGTCTTCTCGTCGCTGCCGTGGTGGGATTTCCACGCCGAGTGGTTCTGGACCGAGCTCGACGCACTTAGCCGGATCGCCAAGGTCATCGCCGCACCGGAAGCGCCGTTCGGGCCGCGCCTCGCGACCGCCTGCCACGACCCGGCAACCTTGCGGCCGACCTATGAGAGAAATCTGTCCTTCGCCGCCATGCTGGCCGCCGGCTGGATGATGCCGATGGGCTTCGAGTTCGCCACCGCCCGACGCATGGACCCGGCGTGCGACGCGGCGGAGGATTTTTCCCGGATCGAGCACCACGCGCCATTCGACCTCTCGGAGCGCATCGCCGCGGTCAATCGCGCGCGGGATGGCGAACCGGCGCTGGCCTCGACACGCGCGCCGGTGATGCTCGCCGGGGCGGGTTCCGCCTGTGTCGCGCTGTTGCGCGGCGCCACGCGACATCCGCACCAAGGCGATCGCGCGTCGCTGATCCTGGCCAACGCCGACCCGTCGCACCGCCACGGCTGCGCCGCCTCCACGCTGGTCGAGGCGGCGGGCGGCGCGTTTTCCCGATTTGAGGCGGTGCTGCCGCGCGTCGGCACATCTCTCTCGCCCGGTGACACGGTGACGCTGGAACCCGGCGAGGTCGCGCTCTACCACGCCGTCTCGACCACCCTCGCAATCACCGATCGTCCGCCGCTGCGCCAGACCGCCGGGGTCGCGTGCGCCGCGCCACGCATCGCCATCGAGGCGATCTCGCCCTCCGTCGAGAACGGAACGTTCCCCGCCAAGCGCGTGGCGGGCGAGACGGTCACGGTGGAGGCCGACGTGATCGCCGACGGCCATGACGTGCTGGGCGTGGCGCTGCTGTGGCGCGGCGCGCAGGAGGAGAACTGGCGCGAATCGCGGATGCACCCGCTCGGCAACGACCGCTGGCAGGCGCATTTCCCGCTGGCCGAGATCGGCGGCTACCAGTTCACCGTCGAGGCCTGGCGGGACGCATTCGGCAGCTTTCGCGACGAGCTGGGGAAGAAATACTCCGCCGGGGTGAACACCAGCCTCGAACTGCGAGAGGGTACGGCGCTCGTCGAGGAGATCACCGGCGCGGTGCCGAACGCGGAGCTGCGCGGATTGGTCGAGCGTCTGCGGCGATCGACCGACGATGAGCAACGCGCGCTGCTGCTCTCGCCCGAGGTTGCGTCCCTGATGGCCGTCGCCGATCCGCGTCCGTTCCGGGTACGCGCCGAGCCGTCGCTGCGCATCGAGGCCGAGCGCACCGCGGCGCGGTTCGCCAGCTGGTACGAGATTTTCCCCCGCTCCATGAGCGACGACCCGCACCGGCACGGCAATTTCGCCGACGTGATCCGCCATTTGCCGCGCATCCGCGACATGGGGTTCGATGTGCTCTACTTCCCGCCGATCCACCCGATCGGCCGCACCAACCGCAAGGGCCGCAACAACAGCCTGCAGCCGGCCAGTGACGATCCCGGCAGCCCCTACGCTATCGGCGGCGCCGAGGGTGGGCATGACGCGATCCATCCCGAGCTCGGCACGCTGGAGGAATTCCGCCGTCTGCGCGACGCGGCCGAGCAGGAGGGCATGGAGCTGGCGCTCGACTTTGCCATCCAGTGCTCGCCCGACCACCCGTGGCTGCGCGAGCACAAGGACTGGTTCGACTGGCGCCCCGACGGCTCGCTGCGCTACGCGGAAAATCCGCCGAAGAAATACGAGGACATCGTCAACGTCGATTTCTACACGCCGGGCGCGGTGCCCGATCTGTGGATCGCGCTCTGCGAGGTGGTGCTGTTCTGGGCCGGCGAGGGCGTGCGGCTGTTCCGCGTC
>DATIMU010000530.1:0-22721 GCA_035475015.1 Acetobacteraceae bacterium | reverse complement strand
CTGCCCGGCCCCGGCAGCCACAGCACCATCGCCCGATCCAGCTCCTCGCCGCCGGCATCGCGGAGCCGCCGTAGCGACGCCCGCCGCGGCTCGGGGCGAACGCCGCACAGGGCATCGAGCAGGGCGCCGCACGTCGGTCCGCTCACCCGCATGATTGCGATCGCCGCTCGTCCCGCGCCTGAGGCGACGGCGAAGATCGTGTCAGTCTCCGGCAGGTTCACCTCCGGACCAACTCACTCCGCGGCGGCGGCGGTCTCGGGCGGCAGCATCAGCCGGGGCACCCGCCCGCCGTCCCGCACATGCGTGGCCAACACGGCGTCAACGTCCTCGGTGGAACCCACCCGGTACCATACGCCCTCCGGGTAGACCACCATGCACGGCCCGAGCTCGCAACGATCGAGGCAGCCGGCCATGTTCACGCGGACGCCGGGCAGGGCCATTTCCTTGGCGCGCACCTTCATGTAATCGCGCAGCTTCTCGGAACCCTTCGCCGCGCAGGAGCCGCGCTTGTGCCCGTCGGGCCGCCGGTTGCAGCACACGAACATGTGTGCCTCATAGTATTGTGGCGGATCATCGGCCTGCCGATCGCCCATTCCTCCATCCTTCCTGTCCCGAAAACCACTGCCTGGGGAGAAACCATACCCCCGAACACGGCGCGCCTCGCAGGACGCGCCCTTGCCCCCTATCTACCGCCAACGCCCTCAAATCGGCAAAGGACGACCAGATGGCCGATTCCGCGAACCTGCTGCGCCACGAAACCTCGCCCTACCTGCTGCAGCATGCCGACAACCCGGTCCACTGGCGCGCCTGGGGCGCAGCCGCCCTGGAGGAGGCCCGCGCGCAGGATCGCCCGATCCTGCTGTCGATCGGCTACGCCGCCTGTCATTGGTGCCACGTCATGGCCCACGAATCCTTCGAGGACGCCGAGACCGCGGCGCAAATGAACGGCGGCTTCGTCAATATCAAGGTGGACCGCGAGGAGCGGCCCGACATCGACGCCATCTACATGGCCGCCCTGCACGCGCTCGGCGAGCAGGGCGGCTGGCCCCTCACCATGTTCCTCACCCCCACCGGCGAGCCGTTCTGGGGGGGCACCTATTTCCCCCCCGAGCCGCGCTGGGGCCGGCCCTCGTTTCGCCAAGTGCTCACCGGCGTCGCCGAGGCTTATCGCACCGGCCACGAGATGGTCGGCCACAACAGCCAGGCGCTCCGCCAGTCGCTCGCCGCCATGGCGGCGCCACGCATCGGCGCCCTGCTCACCCCGGCGCATCTCGATCGCGTCGCCTCGGCACTCCTGCGGCTTGCTGATCCGGTCGAGGGCGGCCTCCAGGGCGCCCCGAAATTTCCCAATCCGCCGATCTTCCGCTTCCTCTGGCAGGACAGCTTTCGCAGTGGGCGCGGCGAGGCGCGCGAGGCCACCCACCTGATGCTGGAGAAGATGTCGCAAGGCGGCATCTACGACCATCTCGGCGGCGGGTTCTCCCGCTACTCGACCGACGCCATCTGGCTCGTGCCGCATTTCGAGAAGATGCTCTACGACAACGGCCAGCTTCTCGAACTTCTCGCCCTCGCGCACGCCGACAAGCCGGACCCGCTCTACGCCGCCCGCGCCGCCGAGACGGTCGGCTGGCTGGAGCGCGACATGACCGCCGCACGCAACGCCGCCGGCCAAGCTGCCTTTGCCGCCTCGGAGGATGCCGACAGCGAAGGCGAGGAAGGAAAATTCTACGTCTGGAGCCAGGTCGAGATCGACCGCCTGCTCGGCGCCGGCGCCGCCGCGTTCCACGCCGCCTACGACGTGACCCCGTCCGGCAACTGGGAGGGCAGCACCATCCTGCGCCGGATCACGCCACCCGGCACGGAAGCGGAGGAGGCCGCCCTCGCCCGGTCCCGGGAGATCCTGTTCCAGGCCCGCGCCGCCCGTGTCAGGCCCGGGCGTGACGACAAGGTGCTGGCCGACTGGAACGGCCTCGCCATCGTCGGCCTGGCCCGCGCCGCCGCCGCCTTTCGGCGGCCCGACTGGCTGGCCCGTGCCGAGAGCGCCTTCGATTTCGTCATGGCCGAGCTCGCCGGCGGGGATGGCCGCGTGCACCACGCCTGGCGCCTCGGCCGCGTCACCGCCGCCGGATTGCTCGACGACCAGGCGGCGATGGCCCGCGCCGCGCTCGTCCTGTTCGAGGCCACGGGAAACCACGCGCGACTTGCCCAAGCGATCCGCCTTACCGAGGCTGCCCTCGCACATTTCTCCGACAGCCATGGCGGCTTCTTCACCAGTGCCGCCGACGCCCCCGACATTCCCTTGGCCCGTCCCCGCACCGCCGCCGACAACGCAACTCCGGCGGGCAACGGGATCATGGCGGAGGTGTTCGCCCGGCTCTCCCATCTCACCGGCGATCTGCCGTGGCGCGGCCGGGCCGAGGCGGTGATCCGCGCCTTCACGGGGGCCGAGGACCAGCTCGCGGCGATGCCGACCTTGCTCGCCGCGGCCGATCTGCTCGAAGAGGCCACCGACGTCGTGGTCGCCGGCGACCCCAACCATCCGCTGGCCCGCACCCTGGCGGCGACTGCCCTTGCCGCCCCAGACCCCACGATCACGCTGCTCCGGGCCC
Source organism: Acetobacteraceae bacterium (assembly GCA_035475015.1). Lineage (GTDB taxonomy): Bacteria > Pseudomonadota > Alphaproteobacteria > Acetobacterales > Acetobacteraceae > JAFKFI01. The sequence continues at coordinate 20,112 of DATIMU010000530.1, read as the reverse complement.
CTGACCCGGCCGCCCTGCCGGAGGGTCATCCCGCGCACGGCAAGCAACCGGGGAAGGCGGGCGCGGGCGCTTATGTCTGCCGGCTCGGCACCTGCGACCTACCTCTCACCGATCCGGCGGACCTCGCCGCCACCCTCGCCCGCCGCTCGAGGAAACCGCTCCCACCCTCGCGATGACCGACCCTTGCCAAAGTCCGACGGCTCGCCGGCGCGCCGCAACCGACTACGCCGGCACGTTTTCCCGGAATGGCCGCATCTGCCCCTCCAGCGCGCGAACAAACGCGGGACGCGCCTCGCAGCGCCGGCGATAGACGTCTAGCGTGGGGAACCGCGTCAACACACCGGAATCGACGAGCTCGCGCAGCACCGTGGTCATCATCAGGTCGCCGGCGGTGAAGCGATCCTCCAGATAATCCTTGCCGCCAAGCCAGTCGGCGAGCAACGCCAGCCGCCTCTCGAGCGCCGCCTGGGCCTGCGGGCGGCGTTCCTCGGTCCACGCCTCTCCGGCATGGAATACGTCCAGGTGAACGAGGTTCTGCACCTGCGGCTCGACCGAGTTCAGCGCCGCGAGCACCCAGGTCGTCACCCGCGCCCGGCCCGCCGAGTCCGTCGGCGCCAACGCCGCGGACTTGGCCGCGATGTGCAGCACGATCGCGCCGGATTCGAACATCTCGACCTGGTCGTCCCTGTAGGCCGGCACTTGGCCGAAGGGCTGCCACTCGCGGTAGCTCTCGGAGGCCTGGATCTGCGGATCGATCAGCGTCGCCTCGTAGGACAGCCCCGCCTCCTCGAGCGCCCACCGCACCCGGAGATCGCGGACATAGCCTTGCGCGAATTGCGGCACCCAGCGGAAGGCGGTCACTTCGATGGTCATGCGGTCTTCTCCTCGCCACGCGCCGCGAGCGGACCGCAGCATCCCTCATCCTCCGACGCCACGTAGCGTCCGGTGTGATCGACGTGGCCACGGTCCTCGTAGCGGTCGTGATGCCTCACCCAGTCGGTCAGGTTGCCCCGGCCGGTCTCGTTGCGGCCCTTGGGCGTGAGGTCCAGGAAATTGTAGGTGTTGATGAGCGACTCCGTGCCGCGCGCATAGGCCGAGTAGGTGTGGAAGATGTTGCCGTCGGCATCCTTGAAGAACACGCTTTCGCCCGATAGCTCGTCGCTCACGAAGGGGCGCTTCTCATAGTTGTAGTAGACTTCGCCGCGCGCCTCATCCTCGGGCGTGAACGACACATGGAAGTCGAAGTTGAAGTCGCTGTCATGGGAAGAAACCCATTTGACGCCCCAGCCCATGCGCTTCCTGAATGCCTCGATCTTCGCGAACGGCGCGCGCGATACTGCCACCAGGCTCACGTCATGGTGCTCGAGATGCGGCAGCGCGCCGTCGAAATGGTCGGTCTGGAACGAGCAGCCGACGCAGCCCTCCTCCCAGTCAGGACCGAGCATGAAATGCTTGACGATGAGCTGGCTGCGTCCGGCGAACAATTCCCCCAATGTCTCGCGCCCATTCGGCCCGTCGAAGACATACTCCTTCTCGACCTTGACCCAGGGCAGCGCGCGCCGCTCGGCGCTTAGCGCGTCGCGCGCGCGGGTGTGTTCCTTCTCCTTCGCCAGCAACGCCTTGCGCGCCGCCAACCATTCATCGCGAGAAACGGTCTTGTGCTCTTCCATGTCAGCATCTCCCTTTCAAGACGCCGGAGTGATAAGTCCGATGACCGCGCCCGCCGCGTCGCGCAGGATGGCGATACGGCCGACGTCAGGGATGTCGAACGGCTCGCGCACCGCCGTGGCGCCCGCCGCGACCGCCTTGCGTGTCCGTGCGTCGACATCGTCGACCGCGACATAGGCGAGCCAGTGCTCGGGGATGGCGGCGAACTCGGGACCGTTCATCTCGATCATGCCGCCGGCCATCTGGTCGCCGGCCTTGGCGAGCCAATAGGTGAAGCCATCCATCGGCTTGGCCTCGAAGCTCCAATCGAGGGCGCGCGTGTAGAACGCCTTGGCGCGCTCGACGTCGTGCGTCATCAACTCGTTCCAAAAGAAACTGCCATGTGACGTCATCGGCGTTGCTCCTGTCGGTTGTCGGGATTTCAGGAAAGATAGCGTTCGAGCTTGTCGAGCGCCCCGCTCCATCCGGCGTTGTGACGGTCGCGGGTGGGCTCGTCGGCGAACTGCTCGTGCGTCAGGGTCAATATCGTCCCGTCACCGTCGGGCCGCAGCGCCACGGTGACGAGCGTCTCGCGCTCCGGCGTGTCGCGCCACGCCCAGGTGAACACCAGCCTCTCGTCGGGGACGATCTCGCGGTACACGCCGCTCGCCTCATGCTCCTCGCCATCGTCCGTGCGCGCCACCTTGAGAAAGCGTCCGCCCACTCGCAGATCCATCTCGGCACGCACCGTCTCGGCTCCTGCCGGCCCCCACCAGCGCATCACCTGCCGCGGGTCGGTCCAGGCCGCGAAGACTTTCCCCGGCGAGGCGCGGAGCCGGCGCCGGATGGTGAGGCTCGGTCGGGTGGGCATGGGTCATCTTCCTCCACGAAGGCAGCGAGGCGATCGAGCTGTTCGGACCAGAAGCGCTGGTAATGGTTCAGCCAGTCCATCGCCTGCTCCATCGGCGTCGCGTTGAGCCGGCACGTCACGGTGCGGCCGGCCTTGCTGCGCGTGATGAGGCCAGCCTCCGACAGCACGTTGAGATGCTTCATTACCGCTGGCAGCGACATCCCGAACGGCCGCGCCAGCTCGCTCACCGAGCGACCTTGTTCCGCCCCGAGCTGCGCGATCAGCGCCCGCCGCGTCGGGTCGGCCAGGGCAGCGAAGGTGCGGTCCAGGGCACCGGCTTCATGCTTAACCATTGAGTTAAGTGTGAGGGCGCGGCGCTCCTGTGTCAAGGCCTTTGGCGGACTGAAGTCCGCCATCCAACCTCACGCCGCGCGGCGTGTCCGCTCGGGCGGCGCGTAGGGCAGCAGCCAGTCCGCCAGCCCGCCGGTTTCATCCGTTACCATCAGCGGGTCGAAATACTTGCGCCGGTCCGCCTCGGCGATCCCGGGGGGAATGTCGTCGTATTGCGGATCGAGGATGTCGGTGCCCCCCATGTAGGTCCGCTTGCGATCCTTAGCGTGCTTGCGCCCCAGCCTCGCCAGTCGCGAGCGGTTTTCCCAGAACAGATAGAGGGAAGCGGGGTCACGCCAGCCGTGCCGTACCACATGGCGGACGAACCGCGAAACAATGTTCCAGCGGCTCATGTAGAGATGCGGCGCGCCGAAAATGCGGGCGGCGAACTCTCCCAGCGCCTCGGCGCCGTCGCGCGTGTTGCGGTAGGCGATGCAGCGCCCGTCGAGATCGCGCAGCCGCAGATTGGGCAGCAATTCGCCACCCCGCGCCGCGTCCCAGAACAGCTTCGTTCCCGCGAGCGGCGCGACAAAAGCCAAGAAGTACGGATGATGCAGCAGCTCGGAGTTCAGCACCGAGCGAAGTTCTGCTTCCATCTCGGCGATCGTGCTCATGCGCGGATCGAACAGATAGCCATAGGTTATCATCATGCCGAGCGACTCGGCATAGGCGATGTCCTCGGCGACGTTGCGCTCGCCGCGCTGCTCGTTCTGCCGCTTGTTGTGCGCCGCGATGAATTTCGGGTCGAATGATTCGATGCCGGTGAACAGCCCGCGACATTTCGACTCGGCCATCAGCTTGATGACCTCGCGATTGCGCAGCAGATCCTGTGTCACCAGCGCACCCCACATTCGAACGCGCTTGTGCGATTTGAGGTAGCGGCAGATCTCGCGCAGATGTGGCAGGTTGTTGGAGAAATTGTTGTCGATGAACCACACCATCGGCCACAGCCGGCGCAGGCTGAACCGCTTGCTGCTGTCGATGGAGTCCTCGATGTTGCGCGCGATGTCGGAGCCCGGGTAGATCGCGTGCCGCGCGCGCTCGGCCGGGATCGAGCAGAAGTCGCACTTGAAGTTGCAGCCGCGCGACGCCTCGATGTAGTGCAACGGAATATCGATCCCGTGCTCGGTGAACAGGCTGTGATCGACCGTGTAGCTCGCGATGTTGCCTTGCGGCGAGCGGTAGATGCCGCCGAGCGCGCCCGCCTCGTGATCGCGCATCACCTGTCGGATCGCTTCCACGCCGCCAGTGCAGATCGCGTCGAAATACTGCAGCGCCATCTCGGGGAACAGCGTGCAGAAGCTGCCGCCCGCCACCACCTTGGCGCCGGCGCGCTTGAACACGTAGGCGAGCTGGCGCATCCGGTCGAAATCCATCAGCAGCCCGGTAAGGATCACCATCTCGTACTGGCCCGGCACGACGGAGGCCGTGTCGTACGGGCCGTGCCACATGTCGTGATACAGCGTCACCGCGTAGCGCGAGCGGTCGAGCAGCGAGGCGACGTGCAGCCCGGCCATCGGTTGCAGATAGTCCCGGTCCTGCTTGCGGGCACGGTCCTCGTGCAGGTGCGCGCAAAGGATCAGGACGCGCGGCCGGACGGCCGTCGGCTCAGCGGAAAAGGCTCGCGACATTGGTTTCGGACACCCCCATTCCGTCGCAATAACGGGTTACTCGCGCCGATCCGTCAAGCGAGGTCCCGCACCATGCGCGCCGCGCGTCGGAGATCGGGCGTATCCAGTCCCTCGCGGAACCAATCGAGCACCGGCTCGATCAGCGCAAGAGCTGCTCGCCGCTCGCCGCGCACGGCGCGGAGTGCCGCGAGCCCCATCGCGCCACGCAGCTCCCATGACCGCGCCCCCTGCGCGCGCGCGATCCGGAGACCGGTTTCGTACGCGACGATCGCATCCCCGATCGCGCCCGAGCCCACGAGCAGGTCACCTTTGAGGCGCCACAGATCGGCCTCCGCCCAACGCTCATTCATCGACGCGGCCTCGCCGAGCGCCTCGGTGATGGCCGCCAGCCCCTCGTCGAAGCGGCCCAGGCACAGCAGCCCATCGGCGATGACGGCGAGATGGTAGGGGCCGATCAGCCGGCCGCCGGTCGCCCGCCAGCGGGCCAGCCCGGCGCGGTTCTGCGTCACCGCCGCCTCGCACTGCCCTTGCTCGACCAGTGCGGCCGACTCGAACAGCGGCGCCAGCACCGAATGGACGAACGGAATGCTCTGCTCACGCGCGATCCGGGAGGCCTCGCTGGTGCGCGCCCGCAGCGCGAGTGGATCGCGGCGCAACGCATGGACCACCGAGCCGACGGTGAGCGCGAAGCACAGGTTGAACGGATGCTCCAGCCGCCGCGCGTGCAAATCCTGCTCCGCAGCCGCCTCGGCGCCGAGATCGGGAAAACCCTCGATCCACAGCCGATAGGATTCCCACGTCATCGTCGTGGTCTTCACGTCCGACTGGATGATCGCGACAAAATGCCGGTCGCGCTCGAAATCGTATCCCGCGAGCTTCTTCGCGTGCTCCCCGGCGGCGGCGAACTCGCCACGCCAGAAATGCGACGACGCAGCGGCGTAGGCGGCGTTCAGCACCAGCAGCGGATCGTTCTTGCCCGCGGCGGCCGCTGCCTGCATCTCCGTCACCAGCGCCGACGAGACCCGATCGTTGCCGCGCGTCGCGTGGTATTGCCATAGCACCCGCAGCACGTTGGGCAGCCGCGCCGTCTCGCCGAGCGAGTGGCACAGCGCGTGGGCCGGCGTCAGCACCGTCTCGACCTCGGCCGCCGCCCAACCCTTCAGCGCCATGTAGGTGCTGCCGAGGGCGGCGCGCAGATCGAGCTCGTGGCGGTCCCGCGCCGGCGAGGGCGGCAGGCTGGCCACCGCGTTGAGCCCCTGTGTGAGATGCTCCACCGCCTCGCGCAACGCCGAGCGCTGCCGGGCCTTCTCGCCGGCGCGCAGCCAGCAGATGATCGCCTGCACGATCAGCCCGGCGGCCTCGTAGTGCTGCGCCAGCAGCTCGGGCTGGGCGTCGCGCATGTCGGGGAACAGCCGCTCGAATGCGCCGACGATGCGGCCGTGCAGCTGCACCCGGTCGCGCCGCAGCAAGCTCGCGTACGCCACGTCCTGCACCAGCGCGTGACGGAAGGTGTAGATCGCGTCGGGCAACTCGCGCTCGCGCAGCACCAGTGCCGCGTCCGACAGGCGGGACAGCGCGGTGTTGAGCTCGCCCTCGGGCATCTCCGCCACCGCCGAGAGCTGGCGGAAGGAGAAGCTGCGGCCGATCGCGGCCCCGATCTGCGCCACCGCCTTCACGTTGCCCAGCCGGTCGAGCCGCGCCATCAGCGAATCATGCAAGGTCGAGGGAATATCCAGGCGGGAAAAGCTGCCCGCGAGCGTGTAGCCCGACGCCTCCTCGCGCAGCAGGCCGGATTCCAGCGTCGCCTTGGTGAGCTCCTCGACGAACAGCGGCACACCGTCGGTGCGGCTCAGGATCAGCTCGGCGACCTCGAGCGGCAGCGACTTGCCGCCGACCACGTTGCGGATCAGCGCCGCGTTCTCCGCCCGGCCGAGCCTGCCCACCGGCAGCAGCGTGACATGCGGCCAGTGCGCCGAGGCGGGGTCCGCCCAATCCGGCATGAACTCCGCCCGCGAGGTCGCGACCACCAGCATCGGCGCCGCCCGCGTCCGCTCGACCAGCAGCCCGATCAGCTCGATCGACGTCGGGTCCGCCCAGTGCAAATCCTCGACCAGCAGCAGCGCGGGGCCGTGCCCGGCCGGAGCGACGATGAGGTCCAGCACGCATTCCAGCGCGATCTCCTTGCGCCGCTGCGGGCTGATCGAGGTCGGCGCGGCGAGCCCGGCGCCGGGGATCGACAGCAGCTCGCCGAGCAACGGCACCGCTTGCGCCGGATCGGCCACCCGGTCGCCGACCCAGCTGCGCAGCTTGGCGAGCTGCACCGCCGCAGCCTCGCCCCCCTCCAGCCCGGCATCCGTCCTGAGCCCGTGGACGAAGGGATCGAGCGGGCTGTTCCGCCCGCTCGGCGCGCAGGAATAGGTCGCGGTATGCGCCGCCTCCTGGCACAGCGCGAGCCGCAGCGCCTCCATGATGCGGGACTTGCCGATGCCCGGGTCGCCGGTCAGCAGCACCACCTGCCCGGCGCCGCTCGCGGCCAGCCGCCAGCGCGCCAGCAGCAGCCCCATCTCCGCCTCGCGCCCGACCAGCGGCAGGCTCGGCGTGGCCCGCAGCGCCTCGAAGCGGTTGCGGATCGCCCGCGGCCGCAGCACCTGCCAGACCTGCACGTCGTCGGCGAACCCCTTCAGCGTGGTGCGGCCGAGATCGCGGTCCTCGAACAGCGAGCCCACCAGCCGGCGCGTGGCGTCCGCGATCAGCACCGTATCCGGCTCGGCGATCGACTGCAGGCGGGCGGCCAGGTTGGGCGCCTCGCCGATCACGTCCGGGCGCTGCGTGGCTTGGGCGGAGACGAATTCGCCGATCACCACGGTCCCGGTAGCGATGCCGATGCGGACCTGCATGGCGGCATCGGGCACCCGCAGCGCCGAAACCGATTCCACGATCGCCAGGCCGGCCCGCACCGCGCGCTCGGCGTCGTCCTCCTGCGCCAACGGATAGCCGAAGAAGATCAGGATGCCGTCCCCGAGATGCCGCGCCACGAAGCCGTCGAACTGCGCCACGATCTCGTCGACGCAGGACTGGTACGCGGTGATCGCGTCGTGCAGATCCTCGAGGTCGAGCCGCGTGGAGAGCGCAGTGGAGCCCACCAGGTCGCAGAACATGACTGTCAGCTGCCGCCGCTCAACGGTCGGCGGCGCCGAAGGGGGCGGGGGCGGCGCCGGGCGGACGGGCCGGCGGGCGACGTCCACCGCCGGACGGTCCTGGAGCTTGGCGCCGCAATCGCCGCAGAATTGGGCGGCACGCGGGTTCTGCCCACCGCAGGAATCACAAGTTGTCAGGACCGCGGTACCACAGCGCGTGCAGAACGCCTTCCGCTCGCCCAGCCCGGCGCCGCAGTTCGGACAGTCCATCTCCCGACCCGCCCCATTGTTGGTCGTTTGCCCCAGCAAAGCCCCAACCCGGCCACACGTCTACAGTGAAAGCGTACGTCGGGTGGGGTAAGATGAACCGCCCTGCTCGGTGACCGTTCGATCCGAACCGGAGCCCACCAGAAATGGCTTGCGCTGGCCGGGCCACGCAATGGCGCGTGGAGGGGCCAACGCGAAACCCTAGCGCGGGCATTCCGCTTGCCCGGCCAACAGGCCGGTTTTCACGCGGCGGTCACGGCGACGCTTCAGGCGGGCGGACAAAGCAGCCATTTTGCGCGTAGAATGGTCCGCAAGGCGCGACGGCGACCGCTTGCGGTGCGCAAGCCGTCCAAAATGCCTGGAGGAGCAATGCCAAAATTGACAGGGAGGTGCCTCTGCGGGCGCATTGAATACTCTGGCGAAGCCGAGCCTCTTCTGATGAGAGCTTGCCATTGCAAAAACTGCCAGAGGTTCACCGGATCGGCGTTTCTGACCGCGGTGGCGGTTCCAGCGGCCTCAATCACCTTCACGGGCGATCCAAAGGTCTACACGCATCCCGGCGGAACCACAGGCCTGCCCTTGCATCGTCGCTTTTGCCCGGAATGCGGCTCCTCTCTCACGGTGCACCGCGACGACACCGGACGGCTGATGATCATGGCAGGCACGCTCGACGACACCGGTTTCGTCAAGCCAACGGCGAACATCTACTGCGAGTCAAAGCAGGCGTGGGTGCCATTGTCGCCGGACATTCCGGGCTTCCCTTGCTCTCAGGATTGAGTGCAAGCTACCGCTCGACCGCCGGAACGAATGCCGCTCCGGCGGTTTAATCCGCCGACTTCAACCCATCCCGCAACCGCTCCATCGCCCGCGCCAACCGCTCCGGGCGCTGCGCGAAACACACCCTGAGATGCCCCTCGCCCGCCGCGCCGAACGCGCTGCCCGGCGCCACCGCGACGCCATGATCGACGACGAGCTTGCGCGCCAACGCCATGCTGTCGGTCACGCCGTCCACCCCGATGAACGCATAGAATGCCCCGTCGGGTGCGGCGTAGCGCACCCCGTTGAGCCCGGCCAAGGCCTCGCCCGCCATCTCCCGGCCCCGCACGCAATGGGCGAGGAACGCCTCGGTGAACGCGGTGTCCGCCAGCGCCGCCGCGCCGGCGTGCTGGGTGTAGGGAGCCACCCCGGAATGCGTCACCTCCACGATGTCGCTCACCGTGTCCCGCGCCCCTTCCGGCACCACCATCCAGCCGAGCCGCCAGCCGGTCATCGCCCAGGTCTTGCTGAAGCTATTGCACACGATCACCGCGTCGTCGGGCTCGGCGAAGTCGAGCAGGGAGGGCGCCGCCGCCGCGCCGTCATAGACCAGCCGCGAATACACCTCGTCGGAGATCAGCCAGACGCCGTGTCGGCGGGTGAGATCGAGAATGGCGGCTAGCTCGGCGCGCGTCGCGGTCCAGCCGGTCGGGTTGTTCGGCGAGTTGAGCACGAAGGCCCGCGCGCCCCGCAGCTTGGCCTCCAGCCGGTCGAGGTCGAGCCGGAAGCGGCCCTCTGGCGTGGGCTCGAGGGCCAGCTCGTCCACTACCGCCCCGCGCAGCCGCGCCGCGTTGCCGATATTGGGCCAGGACGGCGAATGCAGCATCACGCGCTCCCCCGCCCGCACCGTCGCCGAGAGCGCGATCGCGACCGCGGCCATGCCGGACGCGGTGATCTGGATACGCTCCTCGCTGACCGGCTTGGCGTGCAGCTCGGTCAGGTAGCGGGCCAGCGCGTCGCGCAGCGGCGGCGCACCGCGCACGTCCGGATAGGTCGTCGCCCCGCCATCGAGGGCGACCACCAGCGCATCACGCGCCGAGGCCGGACTCGGGTGGTCCGATTCGCCGAAACACAGGAACTCCACGTCCGGCAGGCCGAAGGCGAGCCGGCTGATCTCGACGATGCGGGAAGCGGGAATGCTGACGAGGTCCATCACCTGTATGTAGATGCGCCCGATCCCTCACCAAAGCCTTTCCGCCGGAACGTGTGATGGTTTCGCGGCCTGCCTGGACGCGGCGGGCCGGAGCCGCCAAACAGGGGCGACCCTTTGACTGACCGGGAGCGACCTCGTGCTGGACCGTATCATGCTGACCAACGACGACGGGATCGACGCGCCGGGACTCGCCGTGCTCGAGCACATCGCCGCCGAGCTCGCCCGCGAGGTCTGGGTCGTCGCCCCCGAGCACGACCAGAGCGGCGTGTCGCACGCCGTCAGCCTGCATCAGCCGCTGCGCGTGACCGAGCGCGGCCCGCGCCGCTTCGGCATCACCGGCACGCCGGGCGATTGCGCGGTGATGGGCGTCTGCCACCTGATGCGGGAGGCTGCGCCAGAGCTCATCCTGTCGGGGGTCAACCGGGGCGCGAATCTCGGCATGGAGACGGTGTTTTCCGGCACGGTCGGCGGCGCCATGACGGGCATGATGCTCGGCATCCCCTCGGTCGCCTTGAGCCAGGCTTGGACGGACCGCGCCAATGTGCCGTGGGACACCGCCCGCAGCCTCGGCGCGTCCGTGGTGCGCCGGATGCTGGAGATCGGCTGGAGCGCCGACACCTGCCTCAACATCAACTTCCCCGACCGCCCGGCCGCCGACACCGGCGAGCCCACTCTCTGCCGCCAGGGCGTCGGCATGATCCGCGGCATGGACGTCGAGACCCGCACCGACCCGCGCGGGCTCGTCTATCACTGGATCAACTTCCGCCGCGGCCCGCGCGAGCAGGGCCCCGAGAGCGACATCGACACGCTGCGCGCCGGCCGCGTCGCGATCACCCCGATCCGCTACGACCGCACCGACGAACGCGCGTTCGCGGCGCTGGCCGAGCATCTGCCGCGCCTCCGCGACTAACCTCTCACCCAGTCCTCCCCTTATAAAAGGGAAGGCTCTCTCATCTCCCTCTCGGGTCTTGGGCTGCGATGAGCAGACCAAAGCCGGGGTGGGGGAAGCGCCGCCGAAGCCCAGTCTTCGCACCGCCCTTGAATCCGAGATGACCGGTCATATGTGGCCTGCCGGCGGAAGACTATCTCCTCCGTCAGGCTTCTCAGGAGTTTCCTCCCATGATCCGTTTCGCCATGCCGCGTGTCGCGCTCGCGGCGTCCCTGCTGCTCGGCGCGTCCGTCGTCGGTGCGGCCGCCAGCGAAAATCCCCAAGCCGTGCCGCAGCTGGCGGCCGTCACAACCGATCTCGGCCACAACGCCTCGGCGGTCACCTACTGGGTCGATCAGTCCGACGGCTGGCACGTCGTGACAACCGTGGACACCATCGTCGGCGATGACCGCCTGCCCGAGCAGGCCCGCCATGCCATCGTCCGCTTCTCGGCCCTAATCTTGCCGGGTCAGTCCCAGGTGATCTCGGTGCCGGGCTCAGTCGGTTCGCCGACCCAGGCCCTGCGCATCCGTCGCCTGGCCGACCGCCTCGAGGTAACGAGCGTGCCGGAGCCCGAGGTCGCATCCTCCCCGGCCATCCGCTCGGACAAGGCGAGCGGCTGACGCGGGCGGCGCTTCAGCCGGTGCCTGACGGCGGAATTCGTGCCATATCCGCGAACCCGCCGAACGAGTCACCGAGATGAGCAGCCCCCGCCGAATGCCCGCCGCCGCCTTGGACGACCCGGCGCCAAGGCGGCCCATCTGGGCCGCCATCGCCGCCGCCACGCTGGTCAACCTGCCGCTCGGCTCGCTCTATGCCTACAGCGTGTTCCTCCACCCGCTCGAACAGCTCCTCGGCGTGTCGCGCTCCGAGCTCTCCTTCGTATTCGCACTGGCGACGATCAGCTTCACCGTGGGCATGAACGCCGCCCCGCGCTGCTTCGGCCTGTGGTCGGCACCCGTGCTCGTGGCCCTCTGTGCCGCGTGCAGCGGCGCCGGGATAGCGCTCGCCGCCACCGCGACCGGGCTCGCCGGGCTCGTCGTCGGCTACGGCGTGCTGTTCGGCCTCGGCGGCGGCATGGCCTACATCCTGTTTCAGCAGGGCGTGAACCTGATGCTCCGGCGCCGTTCCGGGCTGGTCAACGGCTATCTCGTCAGCCTCTATCCGCTGGGTGCGATGCTCGCCGCCCCGCTGTTCGGCGTGTCGATCGACCTGTGGGGCGTCCGGGCCACGCTCGCCGGCCTGGCCGTCACCATCGCCCTGACCGGCGTCGCCGCGTGCGCCCTGGTCGCTCACGCCGGAATGCGCCTTCGCCCGCTCGCCGCCGCCGACGAGCCCGCCGTCGCGGGGCGGCGCCTGGTGTTCTGGCAGATGTGCGCGGTGTTCTTCCTCGCCGCGGCCGCCGGGCTGACCGTGCTCAGCCAGGCCGCCGGGATCATCGTCGCCTATGGCGGATCGGTGGCCGGCGCGCTGGCCGCCACCACCGCGATCAGCGGCGCGGTCGCGGCCGCGCGGCTCGGCGGCGGTTGGCTGGTCGATGTCCTGCCGGTCCCGGTGGTGATGGGCCTCGCGCACGCCTGCGCACTTGCCGGCGCCGGGCTGCTCACGCTATGGCCGGGGCCGCTCGTCGCCATGCTCGCGCTGGCCATGATCGGCACCGGCGCCGGCCTGGTGTCCGGCTCGACCGCCGCCGGAGTGGCCTCCTACTGGCCGGTCGCGCTGTACGGCCGGGTGGCGAGCCGCCTCTATATCGCGTGGGGGGTCGCGGCGATCAGCTTGCCGGTGCTCGCCGGACATCTGTTCGACCTCACCGGCGGCTATCGCACCGCGATCATCCTCGCCGGCTGCGGCAACCTCGTCGGCCTGCTGATCGCCCTCTCGCTGCCGCGAAGCCGACCTACGCCGGTGTCGCGAACTGCCGGCTGAGTGCCGCGAGATGCAGCCCGGCGCCGAGCAGCACCAGAACGTGCCAAATCGCGTTCTGGAACCGCAGCCGCCGCAACGAGTGGATCACCGCCCCCACGGAATACGCCGCGCCGCCCAGCACCAGCAGGATCAGCACGTCGGGCGCCACCCGGGCGATCAGGCTGGGCAGCACGGCCAGCACCATCCAGCCCATGCCGAGGTACAGCACCAGGGACAGCCGCTCGATACGGCGCGGGACAAGGAGCTTCAGGATGATCCCCACCGCCGCGACCGCCCAGACGGCCACGCACAGGCCTAGCCCTTGACGGCCCGGCAGCACGTTGAGCGCGAATGGCGTATAGGTGCCGGCGATCATCACGAAGATCATCGCGTGATCGAGCCGCCGTAGCCGCTCCTTGGTCCGCCCGGGTCGTGTGAGGTGATAGGCGGCGGACGCTCCCAGCATCCCGACCAGCCCGATGCCGTAGACCAGCAAGGTGGCGCTCACTTTGGGGGAGGCACGCAACCCGACCGTCACAATGAGCCAGGCCGCGGCGACGGCTCCCGCCGGCAGGCCAAGCAAATGAACGGCCCGATCCGCCGCCGCTTCGGCGCGGGCTCGGGCCGCGTGGTTCGTCGCCGGCCGCGAACTCAGCGCAACCCGCGATCCCGGAACGAGTCGCCGGCCGCGAGCTGGCTTTCGCGCACAATGCGCTCATGCCCGTCGCGGTCGTTCTTCACCCGGTATTGGCAGTCCTGCTGCTCGATCGGCAGCTGCCGGACGATCGTGTAGGAGCCGCGGGGAATGTGATGATCCAGCCGGCCGGGCATGAACTCGACCGACTGGCCGACCGTGAACTTATGACGGATCATCGTGCCCTCCAGACGAGCGACGCCGCCCCGGCGATGAGCCCTGGGCGGCGTCTCTCTATCTCAGATCAGGCGGACTGCAGGTTTTCCGCCGACATCTTGCCCTGCTGGCCCTGCTGGACCTCGTAGCGGATCTTCTGACCCTCGTTGAGGCCGCCTAGACCCGCCCGCTCGACGGCCGAGATGTGCACGAACACATCCTTGGTGCCGTCATCGGGCTGGATGAATCCATAACCCTTCTGCGCATTGAACCACTTGACCGTACCAGTCGCCATCGAAAGTCACTCCAACCAAACCGGCGACCCACGCGCTGTGGGCCGAACTACTTCTCAATGTGGGGAGCGTCGAATGCGAGAGTGTCGCATGGGAAGGCACGCACAGCCCGGACCGAAAAGCGCCGATCCGGGGGATATGGGCGCTCCGGGCGCGGAATACCAGCCCGCCCGACCTGGACCCCCGCGCCGATCCTCTTCACGATAGCGCAACCTTGGCCGGTCGCCGCCGCATCGCCAGCGGCACCAGCAGGCCCGAGACCAGCACGACCGCGCCGACCATCACCATCGGGGCCTGATAGCCGCCCGAGGCGTCGCGCAGCAGGCCGACCAGCTGCGGCGCCACATAGCCCGAGACATTGCCCACCGAGTTGATGAAGGCGATGCCGCCTGCCGCGGCGGCGGCGCCCAGGAACGCCGTCGGCAAGTTCCAGAACACCGGCAGCGCACCGGAGATGCCGAAGCTCGACAGGCAGAACGCCGCGATCGCGAGATGCGGACTGCTCCCGAGGCTCAGCCCCGCCAGCACGATGCCGGCGCCGCCCAGGAGGCACGGCACGATCAGGTGCCATACCCGCTCGCCGGTGCGGTCGGAGCTGCGCGAGAACACGATCATCCCGACCACGCCGGCCAGCGCCGGCAGCATGGTGATGTAGCCGACGTTGAGGTCGCTATAGCCCAGGCCCTTTATCATCAGCGGGAGGAAGAAGGCCTTGCCGTACACGCCGAACGCGATGAGCGTGTAGACCAAGGTGAGGATCACGATGGTCGGGCTGGCGATCGCCCGCGCGAAGCTGAGGTGGCGCCCGTCGGCCTCGGCCCGCTCGGCGGCCAGCGTCCGCTCGAGCCAGTCGCGCTCCTCGGGGGCGAGCCAGCCAGCCTCGCGGGGCTGGTCGCGCATCAGCAGCGGGCAGAGTGCCGCCAGCGCCACCGCCGGCAGCCCCTCGACCAGGAACACCCACTGCCATCCGGCGATGCCGAGCCAGCCGTCGAGCGTCAGAAGATGCGCCGAGATCGGGCCGCCGATCACGCCGGCGGCGGCGCCGAAGGCATAGAACACTCCCATCGCCCGGCCGCGATGGCGCGAGGGGAACCAGCGCGTCATGAAGAAGGCGACCCCCGGGAAGAACCCCGCCTCGGCGATGCCGAGCAGGAAGCGGACAATGACGAAGCTGGTCGCGTCCGTCACCAGGGCCGCTCCGGCCGAGCACACCCCCCAGAACACCATGATGATGGCGATCCAGCGCCGCGCGCCGAGCCGCGTCAGGATCATGTTGGCCGGAACCTGGAACAGCACGTAGCTCCAGAAGAACGCGCCCGCGCCGAGCCCGTAGGCGGTGGCGCTGAGCCCCAGCGCCTTGTTCATGTGCAACGCCGCGATCGAGATGTTGAAGCGGTCGAGCGCGTTGATGAGATAGCCCAGACTCAGGAACGGCACGAGGCGCCAGGCGACCTTGCGCATCACCGCGGCCTCGAAATCGATCGGCATCGCATCCCCCCTGGCACGGCTTTGCTGCGTGCCTCGATGGAACGATAGAAGGCCGATTTGCGGGAAGGCAACGCCCACGGGCGCGGCACCGATCCAGGAAGCCGCGCGCATTGCGCCTGGCGTCCCGGTACTCGCGTTTCCGAAGCCCCGGGGTGGATCGAATGCCGCGCGCTCGCGTTGAGGCGGTTCCGCGACACCCCACCGCTCCGAAGGAACCTCAATGCGAACGCTGCTGCTTCCCGCCACCCTCGCCCTGACGCTCGCCGCCGGTCTCGCCCCCGTCACGGCACGCGCCGGCTGCCTCACCGGCGCCGCGGTGGGCGGCGTGGCGGGACACGTCGCCGGTCATCACGGCGTACTGGGCGCCGCCGCGGGATGCGCCGTCGGCCATCACGAGGCCAAGAAGAAGGCGGCCGACAAGCAGGCCGCGCAACAGCACGCGGCAGGTACGGGCGGCCAGGGCAACGCAACCGACGGCAGCGGCAAATCTTCGGGGACGCAGTAGGGACCCAGCCCCTCGGGGCTGGGTCATGTGGTTTGCTCACGCTTCCGGCGAGCCCTGGTACCTCGTACAACCGATCGCTCATCCAGGGACAGCAGGGCTCAAATCGCATGGGCGAACTCGTGTTTCCCGCCAGTTATGTCGTGAGACAGACACTGAGCGGCCATTCGCTTGCATCGGACTTCATCAGGAAGGCCTTCTATGACGCACCGGGAGAGCGGGAACGCAACTTCTTCGCCGATGCGTTCGCCCAGATGGTCGAGGCCTCGCAGGGCCAGGACCCCTCCGGCCTGTTTCGGGACGTGCTGATCTGGGATGCCGGCGGCCGGCCGATGGCATTCGACGTCGATCTGTCGAACGGGCAGTTCATGGGCGCGGCGCGATTCGTGGACATCTTCAAATGGGGGTACGAGCCGGAGATCCTCGCGTTGCTGGCGAAATTCCTTGGCCCCGACGACGTTCTCTTCGATATCGGCAGCAACTGGGGCTATTTCTGCTGGCATGTTCTTCTCGACCCGGGGTTCCGGGGCAGCGTGGTCGCTTTCGAGCCGGCGCGGCAGAGCTTCCGCGATCTCGCCCGCATTTGCCGCTTCGCCAAGCTCGACGAGCGGGTGAAGCATCTCGAGGTCGCGCTCGGCGACCGCAGCGCGGTGATGACGTTGTCGAACGACATCTGGAGCGGCAATCGGACGCTGAGCGACCAGCCAGACTCGGGAGAACTGGTGCGTGTCGAAACGCTCGACTCATTCAATCTGCCCGATCCTTCGTTCATCAAGCTCGACGTGGAGAACTTCGAGGCGCAGGCGCTACACGGCGGACGAGCCCTTATCGAACGCACCACCCCGATGATCGTCTTCGAGAACTGGCTCCGCTCCGCGCCGGAGGACGGGCCGGACCCGTTCCGCCTCCTCTCGGCATTCGGCTATCGGTTCTTCCTGCCGGTTTTCAGGCCGTTGAGCGACTTCTCGGAAAGCCTTCCCGCTCGCGTGGAAGGTAGTTTGGTCCTGCGGGAGTTCGCGCCGGAGGAGCGAGGGGGCTTGGCCGAGCGCATCAACGTGTTCGCCTGCCCGCCGTCGCGCCTCGACGCGCTCGGTCCTGCAACGTCCTGACAACCGCGCCAAATTCGACCGACGAGGCGCGGGGCTGATCTTGCGCGCCCGACGGTTATGCCTACCGATCGCCAAAATAGGGGCTTCTCAACCCGCGTCGCAGCGGCTACCGACTGCGGATCGAACCTCCGCGGTAGTCAAGGTAGAATGACTGAGTCTGATCTCGCTCTCACGCCCCAGCCGAACAGCGAACGCGAAACCGCCGATGTCGAGCAGCACTCGATGACAAGGACTCCTGTGCGAGCAATGCGAAATCCGGCCCCCGACGGGCAGAGCAGCGGCACGCGAATGGCCGAGCTGCGTGGCCGCCGACTGCTTGAGATGCAGAACGACAGGCTGCTGGGCGAGCTTCTGGAAGTGCGCGGTGAAGCAACGAGGCTGCGCATGGAAGCGGCGGAGGCCCGCCTTCGCGAGGCGATGGTGCGCGCCGAGATGGAATTGCGCGAGGTCAACTGGCAAAACTCCCGACGCAACCGATACGCGACGACCGTGGCGCAGTTGATGCGCGGGCCGGTTCACGAGCGGTTGCACGCGGCCAGCTCGCTTGCCCGGATGGTCGGCGGCGCGGCCGTGCGCCGTGTCAAGCCGCCCCGTCCGGCCGCGGTCCATCAGGTCACGCCGTCGGCGCCGACGCTCGAATACCCGCCGCCCTCTACCGACCCCTGGGCCGAGTGGCGCGCGATCTGCGCGGATCGTGCATCGTCCGATGCAGTGCGACAAATTCAGCCGCATGGCGGGGATGGGCCGCTGCGCATCGCGCTGATCTATTCCGGCGGCATGGGAGACGTGCTGCAGACGGGCCTCATTGCCGCCGCACTGAAGCAGGATCTCGCTCCCTGTGCGATAACACTTCTGCACAACAACAAATCGGCACCGGCCATTCAGGGCGGCAATAACAGCATCGAGACGGTCGCCGTCATTCCGTCGGACTACAAGCATGTTCGGGCCGTGCTAGCCAGACTGCCGATTTTCGACCTGATCGTGGATTTCCAATACTGTATCCGGTACATCGTGCCGCCAGAAAGCCGGGTGCCGGGATCTCTCGTCGAGGAAAAAGTCCTGAGCGCTGCTACCATGGGCCGGCCATGGCTCAAGTTCATGGATGACTTTCCCTGGCGGAACAACCAGCTCGGCCGTGCCGCAGGGCGTGCGGGCCTCACATTGATGGATATCGCTGGGCTGTCCGGAGCGCTGGACGTCACCCGCGCAAGTCCGATCCCGTTCTTCCCCGACATGGACAGCTACGATGTCGTGCTAGGACTGGTACCGAATCCGTACATCACAATACATAACGGCGTTGATGAAAAAGCCGCCGACTTTTACGACGTTGAGGCGGCGAAGCAGGATGGCTACACGGCGACAAAATTGCTGCCGATGCCGACGTGGATCGAGGTCGTCCGGCAGTTGAAGGATGCGGGATTCGCGATCGCGCAGATCGGGCTCAAGAAAGAGGAGCTCATTCCCGGCGTGACGCATGATCTGCGTGGATTGACCTCGATTTCCGAGGTCGGGCTGATCATCAAGAATGGCGAGTGCCACATCGACACAGAGGGCGGTCTGGTTCACCTGGCCCGGGCCGTCAATCGGCGCTCCGTTGTCATATTCGGCCCCACCCCGACGGCCGTGTTTGGCTACGACCAGAACGTCAATATCTCGTCGTCGTCCTGCAACGATTGCTGGTGGATCACCAACGATTGGTTGGGCAAGTGTCCGCGGGGAACGATCGGCCCCGAGTGCATGGCCGAGCACACTCCGGCCACGATCGTGGGTGCCGTGAATGCGGTCACCTCCAGGGCGTATGTCGCATCGACAGAACTGCTGGGCGCGCAGCTATTCACGATCGCCGGAATGCAGGCTTTGGAGCCGCTGCGGACTGCGATCTATGCGGCATGCGATCTGCCGTACAATGGGCTGTCCTCCCATGTGCAGCAGCAATCAACGGGCATCTATGTCCACGCGTCGAAGAACTGGGAATATCCACTCGTCCTGAACGCGATCCGCGACATGGGCTTACATCTCAAGCCTGGACTGCGCGTCGCCGATGTTGGCGGCGGACGCGGCGCGCTCTCGTTCGCGCTAGGCCGCGTGGGAGCCGAGGCCGAGGTCTTCGACATCGACTATCGTTGGGATTCACAGGGCGACCCCGCCATCGAGGATCGTTTCATCCGCGCGTTCCGGAAAGTCGGCCACGCACGGTTCGGCTCGATCTTCAACATCCCCGCCGATGACGAGACTTACGACGTCGTCACCTGCGTGAGCGTCGTCGAGCACATCTACTATAAGCGGCAAGCCATTGCCGAGTTGCTGCGGATACTGAAGCCCGGCGGCCTCTTGGCGCTCACCTTCGATCTGGTCGAGGATCTGACGGCGGCCGGTCTGACCGACCATCTCCGCAAGGAGATTTTTGATCTGCCGGCACTGGCGCAGGAACTCCAGGCATTCGGCGTCGATGTCATGCCGTTCGATACCGTCGGCGTCCGGCGCAGCATCCTGGAAATCCAGGAAGCGGGCGTGCTCGGAATCCCGCCAGGCATGACGGTGGGCGGCGTGATCCTCCGCAAGGTCCGCATGGCTTCGCCGATCGAGGGTTAGAGCAGCCACATCGCCAGCACGGGCCGCGCGGCTCCAGGCCGTCATTCGAGAGCGCGGCTGACTCGCAAGATCGTTATTCCGGGCCGCCACTTGGCGGCGTGGCAATCCATGTGGCTATCCGCCTGGGGCACACGGATCGTCGCACCATTGACCACGACGCACCGCCCTATCCATCGAACAGAATGGGGTGATGTGCGGCTATGACCAGAGCGTCGGAACGTCGCCGCCTACCGCCGCTGGTGGAGCCAAGCGGGATCGAACCGCTGACCTCCTGAATGCCATTCAGGCGCTCTCCCAGCTGAGCTATGGCCCCTTGCCGAACGAACCAGCCGGCGCGGCGGGAGGCGGCATATCGCCCTCCGGGCGCCGGTCGATCAAGGGGCACGGCCGCCATTTTCTTGCCCCAGCGATCAGGCCATGCTGCCAGGATGCCAGCGCCCGCCGATGACCGAGGCGACATCCTCTACGCGCCGTCGCGCGAGCGGGTGCTGACGACCAACGCATGGGCGTTCCTGCACTGGCTCGCCGCGACGCGCGGCATCGTCCTCGCGGAC
>DATIMU010000529.1:0-8290 GCA_035475015.1 Acetobacteraceae bacterium | reverse complement strand
TGGCGTGTGCGCGCCAATCCGTCCGACCGCGTGCAGACGGTGGACTACATCGCCTGGTTCAACATCCGCGAGGGCATTTCTCCCAACGATCCGGCGACCGCCGATCTGCAGCAGGTGACGGTCGCCTCCGCCGGCGCGCTGGCGAAGAAGCCCGGCGCCAACATCGAGTTCACCCCCCTGCTCACCAGTTCGCAGCGATCCGGCCTGCTCACGGTCGACGCGGTGAAGACGCCCGATCCCGCGCGCATCCTCGCCGACTTCAAGCCGGAGGGCGGCGCGCGGGTGATCGCGGCACGGGTGCGCGGCGTGCTGAAATCCGCCTTCACCGGCCCGCCCGAACTCGCCAAGGATCAGAAGCGGCCCGCCGATTTTCCCGCGTTCAAGGCGCAGACTGACGGCCCGGCCAACCTCGTGGTGGTCGCCGACAGCGACATCCTCGCCGATCGCTACTGGGTGCGGACGCAGGATTTCTTCGGCCACCAGCAGGCGACGCCGTTCAGCGACAACGGCCCGTTCGTCGCCAACCTGATCGGCACGCTGGCCGGCGGCGACGCGCTGATCGGGCTGCGCAGTCGCGGCCCCAGCCTGCGGCCGTTCGAGGTGGTGAGTGCCATGCAAAAGACCGCGGAAGCCGAATTCCGCCAAAGCGAGCGCGCGCTGCAACAGCATCTCGATGATACGGAGAAAAAGCTCCGCGAGCTGCGTCAGGGCAGCGGCGCGGGCGCCAGCCCGGTCATCACCCAAGAGCAGCGCGCCGCGATCGACGCCGCCCGCGCCGACGTGCTCGCCACCCGACAGAAACTGCGCGACGTGCAGCTCAACCTCAACCGCGACATCTCCACGCTCAAGACCGAGATGCAGCTGTTCTGCATCGTGCTGGTGCCCGCGCTGTTGACGATCCTCGCGATCGTGCTCGGCATCGTGCGCCGCCGTCGCCGCACCCACGCGCGCAGCGACGCGATGCTGGCGGGAGCCCGCGCATGAGGCCACGCACCGGGCTGTCCCTGCTGCTCGCCGGTGTCATCGTGCTGGCCTGCGGCTGGTATTTCGGCCCCGCCAGCCGATCGGCGGAACGCGATGATTTCGCCGCCCGCCGATTGCTGTTCCCCGATCTCGCGCCGAAGCTGCAGAACGCCGCCCGGGTCGAGATCCTGCATCAGGGCAAGACGCTGGCGATCGCCAAGAAGGGCAGCGAATGGGGCCTGGCAGATCGCGGTAATTATCCCGTGCAGCCGACCAAGCTGCACGCGCTGTTCGCCGGGCTGACCGAGTTGCGGCTCGACGAGAAGCGCACCGCCGATCCGGCGCAATTCGCCCGCCTCGGCGTGGAGGATGCCGGCGACGCGAAATCCGGCTCCGACCTCGTGCGGGTGCTCGACGGCGCCGGCAAGCCGATCGTGCAGCTGCTGGTCGGCCACCGGCGCACCCGCACCCAGGGCAACCTTCCGGACACGGTGTACGTGCGGCTCCCCGGCGACAACCAGAGCTGGCTCGCCGAGGGCAAGCTGGAGGTGGACGCCGACGCGCGGCTCTGGCTTGATCGCGACATCATGAAGATCGCCCCCGCCCGCATCGCCACCGTCTCCTCGACGCGCGGTGCGACGACCCTGCAATTCGCCCGCGACGGCGACAAGCTGGTGCTGCGCGCGCCGGCCGACCACCCGCCGCTCGATGCCGACAAGGAGAGCGACGTCGGGCACGCGCTGGAGGCGCTGACCCTGCAGGACGTAAAGCCGGCCGAGGATGTTTCCGGCCAGCCGGAGGCAAGCTCGGTGTTCACCACCGATGACGGGCTCGCCGTCACCGTCGCTTTGTCGCACGCCGACAAGGATCTTTGGGCGCGGTTCGACGTGAGCGGCACCGATAAGTCCCGCGCCGAGGCCGACCGCCTGCGGGCGCGGCTCGGCGGCTGGGCCTATCAGATCGGTTCCTGGCAGGAAAAATCGCTCGCGCCCACGCTCGAGGACCTCAAGGCGCCGGCGCCCAAATCGTGAGTGCCCCCGTCTTGAACAGCGGGATTGTGGACGACCGGGAATACCCGGCGCGTCCCATCGTCGGCATCGGCGTCGTGGTCCTCAAGCCCGGCGCGGTCCTGCTGGTCCGCCGCGGCAAGCCGCCGAACATGGGCGCCTGGAGCCTGCCCGGCGGCGCGCAGGAGGTCGGCGAGACCGCGGAAGCCGCCGCCCGGCGCGAGCTGATGGAGGAAACCGGCGTCACCGTCGGCCCGCTCACCCTTGCGGCCAACGTCGACACCATCCGCCGCGACGCGGACGGGCGGGTACAATATCACTACACCATCATCGACTTCGCCGCCGCCTGGCTCGACGGCGAGCCGGTGGCCGGCACCGACGTCTCAGAGGCGCTCTGGGCGAGTTTGGACGAGCTCGACGCCTACGGGCTGTGGACCGAGGCCATCCGCGTCATCGCCATCGCCCGACGTCAGCTCGGCCTGTGACAGATGGACGGACTGAAGTCCGCCCTACGACCTGGCAATGTACGTTGTAGGGCGGACTTCAGTCCGCCACCTCACCCCCGCCGCCGGTGGCGCGGCGTGCCTCGCGGCGGCGTGAGCGTCACCGCGAGCCCCGCGAACAGAATCCCAAGCGCCGCCGGGATCAGCCAGGCCGGGCGGGCCAGCAGCGGCACCTCGATGTCATTCCATACCCAGACGGCGAGGTGATCGCGGGTCCATTCCTCCAGCGTCCGCATGACGCCGCCGCCCGACATCAGCAGCATCTGGTCGAGCGGCAGGTCGGGCGGCCCCAGGGTCGCCAGGGCCGCCGAACTCACCAGGCAGACGGCCGCGAGAACGGCCAGGATACGTTGGGCAATCACATGAACAGCTTCTCGGAACCCTTATCCGCATATAACGCCGCGACGAACGGCCCGTATCCATTGAAAATCTGCGTCGGCACCCGCTCCCCCGAGGTCAGCAGCCGCTCGCTCGCCTGGCTCCAGCGCGGATGCGGCACGGCCGGGTTCACGTTGGCCCAGAAACCGTACTCGCTCGGCCCGAGGGCCTCCCAGAACGTCGTCGGTCGCTTGTCGGTGAAGCTGATCTTGACCAGGGACTTAGCCGATTTGAAGCCGTATTTCCATGGCAAGGTCAGCCGGATCGGGCCGCCGTTCTGCGGCGGCAGCTTCTTGCCGTAGAGGCCGGTCGAGATGAAGGCGAGCTCATTGCCCGCCTCCTCCATCGTCACCGCCTCGGTGTAGGGGAACGGGTAGAAGCTCCGCCGCAGTCCCGGCATCACCTTCTTGTCGGCGTCGGTCTCGAACACCACGAACTTGGCGGAGCCGAGCGGTTCGGCGAGCGCGACCAGCTTGGCGAGGGGAAAGCCGGTCCACGGCACGGTCATCGCCCAGGCCTCGACGCAGCGATGCCGGTAGACCCGCTCCTCCAGCGTCACCTGCTTCAGCAGGTCGTCGATGTCGATTGTGCGGGGCTGCTTGACCATGCCGTCGAGCCTGATCGTCCAGGGCCGCTGCGGCAGCGCCTGCGCCGCCTCCCATAAATCCTTCTGCTCGCTGAATTCGTAATAATTGTTGTAGGTGGTCGCGTCCTTCTCCGCCGAGAGCGGTCGGCCGCCGTCGTATTTCGGGTTGCGCGGCGCGGCCCCGCCGGCTTCCGCCGCCCGTGCCGCGTCTGGCAGCAGCGCCGGGCCGCCCAGCGCGAGGGCCGCCGACCCGGCCAGCACGGCGCGCCGGTTGAGCGCCATCGCCTCGGGCGTGGCGGCACTCTCGGGCAGTTCCCATCCGCGGCGTCGCACGATCAGCATCTCGCGATCTCCCTTTCCAGAGACGGGGCGCGGCGGCCCGGGCGGGCGCGCTCCCATCGTATACGGCGGTTCCGCGCCGATGGATCAAGGGTTACGTGGGCGGCGCCGGGAAATTCCGTCCGGAGGCGGGCATTTGCCGGCATCGCCCGACTGACTATACCGACCGAATGCCCGATCTCCTCGCGCCTCGCTCTCGCGTCACCACGAAACGGCTGCCGCGCATCCTCGCCGTGGCCGGGTCACTCGCCCTGCTCGCCGCCGCTCCGTCCGACCAGCCCGATGCGCCCGTCGCGCCGCCGGAGATGAAGGGGCAGCCGATGGCCTTCATCGGAATCGGGGCGTTCACCACCTGCGCCGGCTTCCTGCGCGCCGCCGCGGCCGAGCGCGATCAGCGCCCACCCGGCGCGACCGACCCGAACCAGGTGCGGACGGCGCTGTACGGCGCGCTGATGGCCTGGACCGACGGCTATCTCACCGCGAAGAACGAGGACGAGCTGCTGCACCGCATCACCGGCAACAGCACGACCCTCGCCCAGCGCGGTCGCTGGCTGGAGCTGTTCTGCCAGGCCAACCCCGACGCCACGTTCTTCGGCGCGGTGTTCAAGCTGCGCGAGCATTTGGTGGCGGAAGGGGAGTAGCCGGCCAACGTCAGGTCAACTCGGCGCCCTCGATCAACCCGCCGAACCGTTCCCAGGTCTTGCCGGTCCAGCGCATGAGCTGGAGCTGGCGGATCGGGCGGTAGTTCGTCGGGCTGGTGTTCAGGGTCATGCCGGGCAGCAGGACCGGGGAGCGAACCTCGTGCATATTCAGCGCCTGCCGCATGATGTTCTCACGGGAGAGATCATTGCCGCACGCGTTCAGCACCCAGCACAGATTGTTGGCGACGCCGTAGGCATAGACGTTGGCGCCATCGGAGGTGTCTCCGTCGGGATTGTATCTTTTCATGAACGCGCGCCACGCGATCATGTCGGCATCGTCCTTCCAGGCCGGGTCCGTTGGGTCCTTCAGATAGGTCGAGCTGATCGCGCCGATCGCGCGCTCGGGGCCGGCGGGCTGCATCACTGCCCCGACCGAGGCGCCGGGATTGGTGATGAAATGGATCGCCTTCCAGTTCAGATCGAATTTCCGGCGAATGATCATCGCGGAGAATTTCGGGATCGCCGCCGTGAGAATGAGTTCGGCGCCGGCCTCCTTGAGCGTCACCAGCTGCGAGTCGACTGTGGCGTCCGTCGTTTCATAGGTGGCCAGCACCACCTGGGAGAATCGGCTCCCCAGAATGTCCTGCATTCCGAGAACATAATCTTTGCCGTAGTCATCGTTCTGCGAAAGGATTCCGATCTTCGCGTCGGGATAGTTCTTCAGGATGTATTTGGCGTAGACGCGGGCCTCGATCCGATAGCTCATCCCCCACATGAGTGACCAAGGATGTTCCTGGTAGTTCGCCCACTTATCGGCCCCGGTCGCGATGAATAGGTGCGGAACCTTCTTCTGATTGACGTATTTGTAGATCGCGGTATTGGTCGGTGTACCGAGCGGGTTGAACAGGAACGCCACGCCGTCTTCCTCGATCAGCCGTCTTGTCTGCTCGACCGTCTTGGGTGGGCTGTATGCGTCGTCATAGGAGATGAAGTTCAGCTTGCGGCCATTGATGCCGCCCTGCTCGTTCACCATGCGGAAATAGGCGGCTTCCGTCTTCCCGCCGGCCGAATAGGCCGACGCCGGACCGCTGTACGGGTAGGTGTTGCCGAACTTGATCTCCCGATCGGTGATCCCCGGCGCCTGCTGCGCGCGGGCGATCGACGCGGCCGCCGGCGCGAGCGCCAGAGCGGTCGCGCCACCGAGAAGTGAACGTCGCCGGATCATCGTCTCTCTCCCTGTTCATGCCCGCCTTTCCGTGGCGGATCTGGCTCGGCTTCTTGATCGGAGGGCCTCAGTCCGACAGCAACGAGCGCCGTGCCGGACCGGTCGGGCGCGTCAGGCGCGCAGTCGACAAGGCGCTTTCGCCGGGGAGGATGCGGCGCGCGGCCCACCCGGGGCCGTCGTCACAGCGAGGATCGATATACGGCACATGAACGAGTCCTCCCTGACGCCCAGGAACTGCCTCGACAAACGGCCTTCTGCGTATCCGCGGAAAACTATGACGATCCCAAACGAGCCCTTCAATGGAAATCGCGGAAAAGGGTGGGTGACGTGTGACATCCCCAAAGAAAAAGGCCCCGGTTCGCACCGAGGCCCCTTCCCGTTCCCCGTGCTGGGGAAAAAATCAGTCGAGCCGCGCCGTCGCCGTGCCGCTGACCACTTCCTTGCCGTCCTGGTTGGTCGTCGAGATCGTCAGATCGGCGACCTTGTGGCCGCCCTCGTCGCGGATCGCGGCGACCGTCGCCTTGGAGTCCAGCGTGTCGCCCGGCCACACCTGGTTGGTGAAGCGCACGCCGAATTTGGTGAGCCTGCCGTCGCCGACATAGTTGGTCAGCATCTTGCCGGTGAGGCCCATCGTCAGCATCCCGTGCGCGAACACGCTTTTGTAGCCCGCCGCCTGCACGGTGTACACCTCGTCGGTGTGCAGCGGGTTGTAGTCGCCCGAGGCGCCCGCGTACTGCACGAGCTGGGTGCGGGAGATGTTCTCGGCGACGCGCTCGGAATGCGTGTCGCCGACTTTTACCTGTGATGCCTTCAACGCCATGACGATCCCTCCCTCAGCCCGCGTCCACGGGACGCTCGGTGCGCACGCCGACGCCGCGCGCGGTAATCACCAGCTCGCCCTTCTGGTCGCGATACTCGGTGACGCGCTCGGAGAACATCAGCTTGCCGGCGCGCTTGCTCTCGCGTTCCCAGGTCTTGCCGGGCTTGGTCTCCACCGTCAGCACGTCGCCGGCGCGCAGCGGCCGGTGGTACTCGAAATGCTGCTCGGCGTGCAGGCCACCGCTCGACGAGGGCTTGCCCTCGACGCCGCTCGGCGTCTTGCCGGAACCGAACCATTTCTGGCCGGGCTTCGGGCGCAGATGGTACTCCGGGTCGAACTGCGCCACTGCCTGCGGGAAGGTCGGCGGCGCGATGATGCCGCCTGCCTCGGTCTTCTTTGCCTTCTCCGCGTCATGGTAGACGGGGTTCTCGTCGCCGATGGCGCGCGCAAACATCATGATGTGCGTTGCCTCGACGGGGAATGTGATCTTCGCCAATTGACCTCCTCCAGCTCTCGTTGTGCGCGCGGTCCCGTTGCCGCGCTTCCTACCCATCCGTCCTAGCAGACCGGCCACGCACCGAACAGATGCCCGCCCGAGGAGGCCGACTTTGACCGGCCTCCTGCAAGCAGGCACGCTGCGGCCAAGGACGGAGGGCGGACATGAAATTCGGACTGCGCTACTGCAACTCGGGCCGCTACACCGATCCGGCGCTCGCCGTGGAACTCGTGCAGGCCGGCGAGGCCGCCGGGTTCGAATCCGCCTGGACGGTCGAGCACACCGTCGTGCCGCGCGGCTACCAGTCCACTTATCCTTACGCGACCGGCGGCAAGCTGCCCGGTGGCGACGGCGATTTCGTGTTGCCCGATCCGTTGATCTGGATGGCCTACGTCGCCGCCGCGACGACAATGATAAAACTCGCGACCGGCGTACTGATCCTGTCGCAGCATAATCCGGTCATCACGGCGAAGCAGGTCGCCACGCTCGACGCGATGTCGGGCGGGCGCGTGCTGCTCGGCGTCGGCGTCGGTTGGCTCCGCGAGGAATTCGAGGTGATCGGCGCTGTGTTCGAGGAGCGCGGCAAACGCTGCGACGAGTATATCGCGGTGATGCGCGAATTCTGGTCCGCCGACCGTCCGACCTTCAGCGGCAAATTCTTCAACTTCAAGGACGCCTACATGCGGCCCAAGCCGGTGAACGGCACGGTGCCGATCATCGTCGGCGGCCACTCCACGGCGGCGGCGAAGCGCGCGGGGCGGCTGGCGGAGGGCTTCTTCCCGGCGCGCGGCGCCTCGCCCGAGCTGATCGACCTCGTCCGCCGCACCGCCGAGCAGCACGGCCGCGATCCGGCGAGCGTCGAGATCACCGCCAGCCTGCCCGACAACCTCGACGATCTGCCAAAGCTCGCCGCCTCCGGGATCAGCCGGGTGCTGGTCCCGGTGACGGGCAATTTCGGCCTCGGCCGCCGCATCGCCGGCCCCGACGATCTGCTCTCGTGGCGCGACACGATCGACAAATACGCGGCCCTCTGACGGACCAGACCACGTCATTGCGAGGAGCCCTTGCGACGAAGCAATCCATGCCGCCCGCACGATGGATCGCCACGCCGCAAGCGCGGCTCGCGATGACGAGCGGTGGTTCGACTTGACCTTCCTACCAGCAATTATAGTGGAACTGACGTATCCCATTTCCATGACGGAATTCATATGCTAGGAACCCCGCTCCGCGAGGAGGGCGGCAGGATGGACGGCGGCGATCACGCGACGGACCGGTTGGCCACGACTTCGCGCGAGCTGGCGGCGGATTTCGCCCAGCGCGCGGCGGCGCATG
>DATIMU010000528.1:0-2496 GCA_035475015.1 Acetobacteraceae bacterium | reverse complement strand
CGCCCAATCCGGGGGTGATCTCGGCCCTTGGCCTGATCGCCGCCGACTACGTGAAGATCGCCGGCATCACCCGCCGAACCGCGCTCGACGACACCGCGCCTGACGTGGTCCGCGACTCCTTCGCGCGGTTTCGCGACGAGACGGAGGCGGAGTTTCGCGCGCTCGGCCTGCACGGCGCGCTCGCCCACACCGCGACCGCCGACATGCGCTTCCTCGGTCAGGCGTTCGAGGTGCCGGTGGAACTCGACGCCGCCGCCCTGCCCGACCTGACCGTCGGCGAACTCGCCGCCCGTTTCACCGAAGCGCACCGGCGCCTCTACGGGCATGGCGGCGAGCCGGGGCGACGGGTCGAGATCGTCGGCCTGCGCTTCGGCGTGCGCCGCCCGCTCGAAGCCATGCCCGCATTCCGTGAGCGCCCCATCGCTGCGCGCCATCCCGACCGGGCACCGGTACGCACCGCCGCCGGGTCGATCATGGCGCGCCTGGTCGATGCCGCGGGATTGTCGCCCGGCGAGGCGATCGCCGGCCCGGCGCTGATCGAGGGCTACAGCTCGACAACCTGGGTGCCGCCCGAATGGCGCGCGGTTCCCGACCCACACGGCAACATCCTCCTGCACAGGCAAGCGTCATGATTCTCGATCCGGTCGATTACGCGATCATCAGCCAGGCGCTGATCGCGGCGGCGCGCGAGATGGGGGTGAAGCTCGTGCGCTCGGCCTTCTCCACGGTGTTGCGCGAAGCCCGCGACGGCTCGGCGGCGCTGCTCGACGCGCGCGGCAACACCGTCGCGCAGGCCGAGCTGATCCCGATGCAGCTCGGCACGATCGGGCATATCTTTCAACCCTGCGCCGAGCTCTATCCGGTGGAGACGCTGCAGCCGGGCGACTTCTTCGCCATCAACGACCCGTATTCGGGCGGCCAGCATTTGCAGGACGTGTTCCTGTTCCATCCGATCTTCCATCGCGGCCGGGTGCTCGGGTTCTCCGCCTCGGTCGCGCATCATCTCGATCTCGGCGGCGGCAGCCCCGGGCTCAATGCGCTGGCGACCGACGTATGGTCCGAGGGGCTCATCATCCCGCCGCTCAAGCTGAACATGGCGCGCGACTGGCACGGCGGCATGTTCGAGCGGCTGCTGCGCGCCAACGTGCGGGTGCCGCACCAGACGATGGGTGATTTCGACGCGCAGATGGCGGCCAACGCGATCGGCATGTCGCGCAT
Organism: Acetobacteraceae bacterium; assembly: GCA_035475015.1. Taxonomy (GTDB): domain Bacteria; phylum Pseudomonadota; class Alphaproteobacteria; order Acetobacterales; family Acetobacteraceae; genus JAFKFI01. Next base: position 1,278 of record DATIMU010000528.1, on the reverse strand, counting down.
CGAGGAGCTCGCCGACCGCTATGGTGCCGAGATGGTGCTCGCGGTGATGGCGGCCTTGCAGGATTACTCCGAGGTGCGGATGCGCGCCGCGATCCGCGCGGTGCCGGACGGCGTCTATGCCGGCGAGGACGCGGTGGACGACGATGGGGAAAGCGACGCGCCGCTCCCGGTGCGCGCCACCGTCACCGTTCACGACGACACGATCGCGGTCGATTTCACCGGCACCGCGCCGCAGGTTCGGCGCAACCTCAACGCCCCGTTCGCGTCCACCATGTCGGCGGCGCTGTCCTGCGTGAAGGCGGTGCTGACCAGCCCGGATATCCCGTTCAACGCCGGCGCGGCACGTCCGGTGACGATCACCGCCCCGCGCGGATCGTTGCTCAACCCGAACCGGCCCGCACCGGTGAGGGCCCGCATGGAGGCGTGCTTTCGCGCCTGGAACGCGGTGATGAAAGCGCTCGCGCAGGCCGTTCCCGATCGCGCGATCGCCTGCGGGTTCGACACCACCACGGTCAGCGTCTTGTCGCACCTGAAGCGGGATGGCTGGTCGGTCTATCTGGAGATCAACGGCGGCGGCTACGGCGCCTCGGCGGCGGCGGATGGTTGCGACGCGGTGGACGGGCCGCTGTCGAATTGCTCCAACACGCCGGTGGAGGCGCTGGATCAGGATTTCGACTTCTTTCGCGTCACCGAATACAGCCTGCATTCCGACAGTTGTGGCGAGGGTGCCCAGCGCGGCGGCCTCGGATTTCTGCGACGCTGTGAGATCCTGTCCGACGACGTCTCCATCGCGCTCTACAGCGATCGCTTCCGCCGCGCCCCGGACGGGATGGCGGGCGGCGGCCCTGGTAGCACCGGGTATTGCGAGATCAAGCGCGGCGGCCAGTCGATCCGCTTGCGCTCGAAGGACGAGACGCGCTTGCAAAAGGGCGACATCGTCACGCTCGCGTTGGGTGGGGGCGGCGGCTACGGCGCGCCCTCGGCTCGCCCGGCCGGCAGCCTCGAAGCGGATGTCGCCGACGGGCTGGTGACGCCGGCCAAGGCCGCGAGGTGGGGTGCCAACTCGCCTACAGATGCAAATAGTCGCGGATGCGCCCGTAGGTGACGCGGGCCGCTACCGCGCTGCGCCACAGCGCATGAAACGGAATCTCCTTCATCGTCGTGATCGGCATGTCGATCTCCGCCGTGCCGCCGCCCAGGATGCGGCGCGCGAGCTGCGGACCCATCGCGGTGCTCATCGCCACACCGCGGCCATTGTAACCCAAGCAGGTAATCACT
>DATIMU010000527.1:0-12772 GCA_035475015.1 Acetobacteraceae bacterium | reverse complement strand
AGCCCAATCTCCTTGAGCCGCCCTCGGATCGCTCCCATCCGCTCCGGGTTGACGCCCGATTCGATGACGGAAGAGACGAACGCGGCGAATTCCGGCGCCGCCCAGCCCTGCTCCTGGAACCGCTCGGGATGGACAAAGTCGAAGCCGTAGAACGGATGATTCTTGTTCTCGATCCGGCCGAACATGTGAACGCCGCATTCCTTGCACGCATAACGCTGGATGGCGGCAGCCGTGTCGACGACAGCGAGCTTGTCGCCATTTTCGGTCACGCTGAGATTGTCGCGCGGCACCACGGCAACAACCGAAAAGGCCGCTCCCTCTGGCTTCCAGCATTTGGTGCAGCCGCAGACGTGATTATAGGCGATCTGCCCCTTCACGGCGACCTTCACCGGATCTTGCGCGCATTTGCAAACCAGCGTTCCACCAGCGAAATTCGCCGCGCCTGGCTTCACGCCGTGATCCACGGAAGGATGAATCAGAGTCGCGTCTGACATCGTTCTCTCCCTATTTGCATCCCCGGATTGCCCAGGGTTCCAGGCGTGTTTGCAGTCATTCCACCGAGGATGACTGTTCAGGCCGATGGGAGAATAGCGCCCATGGAGAATTTCGGCAAAGACTGCGCTCGATCGGCAAGCGAGGGGGACGGCGCGTGAGCGACACGGATCTGGTGCAACTCGAGGACCGGGGCGCCTATGCGCTGATCCGGATCAACCGGCCGGACAAGCGCAACGCCATGAGCTCGGCCACGCGTCGCGCGCTGATGGCGCGGCTGGAGGAAATAAACGGCACCCGCAAGGTCGCCGTCATCACCGGCACGGGGACGAGCTTCTGCAGCGGGATCGACCTGAAGGAGGCCGCCGCCGCGCCGACCCCGCGCGCGCGGGAGGCCGGTTCGCGCGAGTGGATCGAGGCGCTGCTGGCGATCCGGCGCCATCCGGCAATCTTCATCGCGGCGGTGAACGGCTTCGCGCTGGGCGGCGGCGCCTCGCTCATCAACGTCTCGGACCTCGCGATCGCGGCGGACGAGGCGGAGATCGGAATGCCGGAGATGGGGTTCAGCACCTATCCCGGGATGGCCGGCCCGGCGACGCAGCTCATGCTGTCCCCCAAGCGGGCGGCCTGGATGGTGCTGACGACACGCCGGATCGACGGCAAGACGGCGGAGCGATGGGGCATGGTCAATCTCAGCGTGCCGCTCGCGGACCTGGAAGCGGAGGCCGACGCACTCGCGCGTCACGTCGCGCAGTTCGACGCGACGGCGCTCACCGAAAGCAAGCGGGCGCTGGAAGCCATTCCCAACCGCATCGCCGATTGGGCCGGGGCCTTCGAATTCGGCCAGACGGTGAATGCGACGATCCGCGCCAAGACCGGTGCGCAGCGCGAGGGCTTGTCGCGGTTCGCCCGCGGCGAGGCGAACCTCGGACAAGGCAAGACCCCATGAGACGGCCGCTGGACGGCATCACGGTGATCGAGGCTGTTGGTGACGATTGCTGCCTGGCGCTGCGCCTGTCAGCCGCTCTCGCGGGCCGCATCGTCGCCGATCTCGGCGCGGAGGTGGTGAAGATCGAACCAGCGACCGGCGATCCGCTACGCCGGATGCCGCCGATGGCGGGTGAAACGAGCGCGCTGTTCGCCTTCCTGAACGCCGGCAAGCGCTCGGTGGTCCTGCCGCGAGAAGGCGGCTTTGCCACGTTGCGGCGGCTCGCCGAGCGTGCCAATGCGCTGATCGCCGATGCCGGTTGCGATCGGCACCTCTCGCGCGGGGTCGGTGCCGGGCTCCCGGATGACGAGGCGCGGGTCACCGTGCTGATCGCGATGCTCGGAGGCGATGGCGCGCGGGACATCCCGGCCAGCGAGTTCACGGTCCTCGCACTCGGCGGCGTACTCAACATGATCGGCGATCCCGAGCGGCAGCCGTTGCGCCTGGGCGGCCACCAGGCCGCCTACGCCGCCGGGCTCTCCGCCTTCACCGGCCTGACCGCCGCGCTGTGTGGTGCCACGCGCGCCGCGCCGGAGATGGTGCGGGTGAGCCTGTTGGAGACGGCGGTCTGGCTGAACTGGAAAAACGTGGCGGCGGTCGCGACGGGCGGCGAGGCACCGACGCGCACCGGCCGCGCGGCGGACTGGCCGGTGCTGCGCTGCGCCGATGGCTGGGTGGCGCTCGTCTACCAGGACGCCGACTGGCCGGCGATCCGCGAACTCGCCGACAACGATCCGCGTCTCGCCGACCCCGCCTTCGCCACCGCCGCGGGGCGTCGACCGCGCGCGGGCGAGATCGCGGCAATCGTCGAACGACATCTCGCAACCATGACGCGCGCCGAGATCCACGATCTGGCGCTGCGTCGCCGATTGCCGGTCGGTCCCGTCGCGAGCCCCGATGATCTCGCGGACGATCCGCATTTCATCGCCCGCGAATTCCTCGCGACGATCCAAGCAGGCGACGGACACGGCATCAGGCTCCCCCGGCTTCCCGCCTTGTGGAACGGCACCGGCTTCGCGCCAGGCATGGTTCCACCGCTAGGTGGCGGTGCGCGGCAGGTGGCGACATGAACCGGCCGCTCAGCGGCTGCCGGGTGCTCGACCTCGGCATCATCACGGCCGGCGCCGCGGCGAGTGCTCTCCTGGCCGATCTCGGCGCAGAGGTCATCAAGGTGGAATCGCCGAGCTATCGCGACCCGTTCCGCGCGTGGAAGTCCGGCGACCCGGGTGCTGCGGCGCAGCTCAGCCCATTCTTCCGCTTCACCAACCGGAACAAGACCGGGATCAGCCTCGATCTGAAGCACGCGGACGGGCGGGAAGCGCTCCTTCGTCTCGTCGCGAAGAGCGATGTCGTGCTGGAGAATTTCCGCCGCGGCGTGCTGGCTCGGCTTGCGATCGACTACACGGTGCTGCGAGCGATCCGGCCGGAAATCATCCTGGCCTCGATCTCCAGCCAGGGAGAGACCGGCCCGGATGCCAATTACGTCTCGTTCGGTACCACACTGGAGGCGATGGCGGGGTTGGCTTGGCAGACCGGCTATCCCGAGGGCGACCCGACGGTGAGCGGCCGGGACCTCAACTATCCCGATCAGGTCGTCGCGATCTTCGCGGCGGGCATGGTGGCCGCCGCATGGCGCCACCGCTGCAAGACCGGCCAGGGCGCTCACCTCGACATGTCGCAACGGGAGCTGACGAGCTTCCTCGTTGGCGAGGCATTTGGGGCTGCCGGTTTGCACCCGGCGCGGCAAGGCAATGCCGACCCGGCCTATGCTCTGCAAGAATGCTTTCGCACCGTCGACGGCACATGGCTCGCGCTCAGCGTCCCGCCGGAGCAGGCGGCAGCGCTCGACGCGCTTGCAACGGGCGGCGGCGACCGGGCCGGACGGGTGACGCGCTGGATCGGCGCGCGGCCGATGGCGGAGTGCCTGACCGCGCTCGCGGCGATTGGCCTCGCGGTGGCGCCCGTGTTGGACGGACGCGGCGTGCTGGAGGATCGAGGCCAGCGATGGGAGCAGGCGATCGCCTCGCTGGAGGACGGCGCGCCGGTGAAGGGATTTCCGTTTCAGCTGGAACAGGCGCCGCTCTCGGTATCTCGCGACGCGCCGCGAATCGGCGCCGACACCGCAGAGATTCTGCAGCGCCTCGCCGGCTATTCGCCAGAGGAGATCCGGCGGCTATCCGTCGACGGGGCGATTGAATGCGCAACGATGTGAGGCGGCTTGCCGGTTTCGACGGCGAGCCCGAGGATGGCGCTTCGCGGATCATCTGATCCGCCCAAGGGGGAAACGGACGATGATCCGATTGGCGGGCCTTGTCTGCGCACTGGCGGTTTGTCTCGCCGGCGCCGCGCAGGCGCAGATTTCCGACGATGCGGTCAAGATCGGCGTGCTCAACGACATGGCGGGGCCCTACGCCGATTTCGCAGGCCCCGGCACGGTGGTCGCGGCGCGCATGGCGGTGGAGGATTTCGGCGGCCAGGTGCTCGGCAAGCCGATCGAGGTCATCGCGGCCGATCACCAGAACAAGCCCGACATCGGCGCCGCGATCGCTCGGCGCTGGTTCGACGTCGAGCACGTCGACATGGCGATCGACATGCCCAATTCCGCCGTGGCGCTCGTCGTGCAGCAGATCGCCCGCGAGGCGCACCGCGTCTCCATCAATCTCTCGGCCGCCAGTACCGATCTCACGGGCAAGGCCTGCTCGCCGACCGGAATGCACTGGGTGTCCGACAGCTACGCCAACTCGCACGGCACCACGCTCGCCGTGGTCAAGCAGGGCGGCGACAGCTGGTTCTTCATCACGGTGGATTACGAGGGCGGCTACGCGAACGAGCGGGAAGCGCAGAAGGTGCTCGACCAGACGGGAGGCAAGCTGGTCGGCCGCGTCCGGCACCCGATCAACGCGGCGGATTTCTCGTCCTATCTCGTGCAGGCGCAGAATTCCGGCGCCAAGATCGTCGCGCTGGCCAACGGCGGCAGCGACACGGTGAACGCGATCAAGCAGGCCGCCGAATTCGGCCTGACCTCGCACGGCCAGAAACTCGTCGGCATGTTCGTCAACATCACCGACATTCATGCCCTCGGCCTTCCCGCGGCGCAGGGTCTGATCCTCACCGAAGGCTGGTACTGGGACCACGACGAGGAGAGCCGCGCCTTCGCCAAGCGCTTCCTGGCGCGGCACAAGGCGATGCCGACGCAGTATCAGGCCGGCGCCTATTCGGCCGTGACGCACTACCTGAAAGCCATCCAGGCCGCCGGCACCGACCAGGCCGAGGCGGTCGTCGCCAAGATGCGCGAGATGCCGGTCAACGACATGTTCGCCAAGCACGGCGTGCTGCGCGAGGACGGGCGCATGGTGCACGACATGCTGCTCATGCAGGTCAAGCAGCCGTTCGAATCGACGGGGGAGTGGGATGTCTACAAGATCCTCGCCACCATCCCCGGAAACGAAGCCTTCCGCTCGCTCGCGGACAGCGCCTGCCCGCTGGTGAAGAAGTGACCGCTCCGCACCGGGAGACACGCGGATGATGGAGGACACGCTGGACATCGCGACCAGGGATGGCGCGATGGAGACTTTTATCTGTCATCCCGAACGCAATGGGCCGCACCCGGCGGTGTTCCTGCTGATGGATGCGCCGGGCGTGCGCGAGGAATTGCGCGACATGGCGCGCCGGCTCGCCAGCGTCGGCTACTATGTGGCGCTGCCGAACCTCTACTATCGCGCCGGGCGCGACACGGTGTTCGGGCCGGACGTGCTGCAGGACGGCAGCGCCGAGCGCGAACGGATGCGCGCCGTCCGTACCAAGATGACCATTCCGCCGGTGATGGGCGATGTGTCCGCCATGCTCGATTTCATCGACGTGCAACCGGCCGCGAAGTCCGGCCCGGTGGGCTGCCACGGGTATTGCATGAGCGGCCCCTACGCACTGGCGGCCGCGGCGCGCTTTCCGGGGCGCGTCGGCGCGGCGGCGTCGTTCTACGGGACGTGGCTGGTCAGCGATGCCAAGGAAAGCCCGCATCTCACGCTCGCCAAATCGCAAGGCGAGCTCTACATCGCCTGCGCGGAGCACGACGAACTCGCGCCCTTGCCGATGGTGGACGAGCTCCGCCGCCGGTTCACGGCGTCAGGCGCCGCCGGCGAGATCGAGCTCTATCCCGGCGCCCATCACGGCTTCGCCTTTCCGCAACGCTGGTGCTACGACCGTCCGGCGGCCGAGCGGCACTGGGAGCGCCTGATCGCGCTCTATCGGCGCCGCCTCCGCTGACGCGCTATCTCACGCTCCAGGCGCGCGCTCGCGGAAGCACCATTCCGCGCGCGGGTCCTTCAGCGACAGGATCGTGGCCATGCACAGCGCGTCGCTCGACAGCCCAGTATGGCGGGACGGCGTGAAGCTGTACGTGCCGACGAGCCCCGCATATCCCGTGGTACCGTTGAGCACGCCGCGGATCACCTTCGGCTCGAAGCTCTTCTCGCTTTCGATGATCCTCTTGAGCAGGTGCAGGAAGTCGTAATACGGCGCCGCCGCGATCGCCGCGGCACCGTCCTCGGCCTCCGGGAATTTCTGCAGCTTCTTGGCGAATGCCTGTTGCAACGGCCCCGGGTTTTCGGTGGCGGTGAACGACAGATTGCGGAAATGGATGGAGTAGACGTTCTTCAGCGCCGCTTCCGGGGCGAGCTTCAGCAGCGAGGCCGAAAGCAGGCCATTGTGGCCGCAGATCGGCGGAAACCATTGCTGCGAGGACAGCGCGTTGAACACCGCCGCCGCTTGCGGCGTGTTGGCGGTCCACATCACGATCCCCTCGGCGCCCGACTTGCGCAAATTGGCGATGTAGGGGTTCAGATCCGGCGCGGTCAGCGGATAGACCTGGACGTCCGTGGGTTTGAGCCCAGCCTTGTCGAGCACGGCCTTGGTCGCTGTCGTCGCCTGCTCGCCGAACGCCGTGTTCTCCTGCAGGATGCCGACCTTCTTCACGCCGAGCTTGTCGATGAGGTAGTGGACGACCGTGTTGGCTTCCTGCACCGTGTTGAAGCAGAACTGGAAATTGGTCGGGTATTTCTCGCCGTCGCCCACCTCGGCGGCGTTGGCGTAGACCGCCTGCACGATGTTCTGCGTCCGACCCACAGCAAGCGCCGAAAGTGATTGCGACGAGCCGGTCGGGCCGCAGATGATGTTGATGCCGTCATCCTGCAGCTTGCGCATGATCGCCGGCTCGCGGGCGGGCGAGGCCTCGTCGTCCTGCTCCACGCGCTCGATGCGCCGGCCCATGATCCCACCGCCGGCGTTGATCTCGTCGACAGCGATCAGCCCGCCGATATAGAGCGGCGCGAACGAGCTCGCGAGCCGCCCGGTGGTAGGCCTGATCCAGCCAACGCGAACGACCTCCTCGCCGCGCGCGCGGCGCAGCGTGACGCCGGCGGCTAGCCCGGCCGCCGCGCCGATCAGCAACCGCCGGCGATCCAGGTTCATCATCCCGCTTTCCTCCGCATCAGTGTTGTTGCTTGGCGCCGACATAGGCACTCGTCACGACGTCGCTCCGCGCCAGCTCGGCTGCCGGCCCCTGGCCAATGAGGCGGCCGTTCCGCAGCACGAAACCATAATCCGCGATCTCCAGCGCGCGCTCGACCATCTGCTCGACCAGCAGGATCGTGGTGCCGCCGTCGCGCAGCCGCAACAGCACTTCCAGCACCTGGTCGACGATGATCGGCGCGAGCCCGAGCGAGGGCTCGTCGAGCATCAGCAATCGCGGCTCGCGCATCAGCGCCTGGGCGATCGCCAGCATCTGCTGCTGACCACCCGACAGCACGCCGGCGCGCGACCGGCGGCGCTCGGCGAGCACCGGGAACAGCTCGAACACCCGTGCGTAGCGCGAAGCCGCGTCGCTCCGGCCGACGCGGACGCCGTACAGCCCGAGCTCCAGATTGTCGTCGACACTCTGCTGACGGAACAGCCGCCGCCCTTCCGCGACATGCAGGATGCCGGCATCCACCACGCGATTCGGCGCGGCGCCCGCGAGGTCGGTTCCGGCGAACACGATGCGGCCGCGGCGTGGGCGCAGCAGGCCAGAGATCGCGCGCAACAAGGTGCTCTTGCCCGCGCCGTTGCTGCCGACCAAGGCAACGATGCTGCCCTGCTCGACGGCGAGGTCGACATCCTCGAGCACGCCGACATGGCCGTAGCCCACGTCGATCGACTCGACTTTCAACAATGCGGTCATGGCGCGGTCTCCGCGAGCGGACGCGCGCCCATATACGCCGCGATCACGGCGGGGTCGGCGAACACGGCGTCCGGCGCGCCTTCCGCGAGCACGGTGCCGCGGTCGAGCACGGTCACGTGGCGGCAGATGTCGGCGACCAGCTCCAGATGATGCTCGACGATCACCACCGTGACCCCGAGATCGGCGATCGAGCGGATCAGCGCGCCGAGCTTGTCGAGTTCGGTCAGCGACAGCCCCGCCGCCGGCTCGTCGAGCAATAGCAATCGCGGCCGCCCGATCAGCGCGCGCGCGATCTCCGCCAATCGCTGCTGGCCGTGCGGCAGTTCGCCCGCCTGCTCATGCACGCGCTCACCCAACCCCACGAACCCGAGAAAGTGCTGCGCCTGTGCCGCCAGCGCCGCGTGCTCCCGCCGCGCGCGCGGCGCCCACAGCGCGACCTCGACCGTGCTCGCACGCTCGGCCGCGAACGCGCCGAGCATAGCGTTCTCCGTGGCGGACAGCTCCGGCAACAGCTTCGGCGTCTGGAACGTGCGACCCACGCCAAGCCGCGCGATGCTCGCCGTGGAGCGGCCGACCACCTCGACATCGTCGAGCCGGATGGAGCCCTCGTCGGGACGAAAGAAGCCGCAGATCATGTTCAGCAGCGTGGTCTTGCCCGACCCGTTCGGCCCGACGATCGCATGGACGCTGCCGGACTCGATGGCGAGCGAGACACGATCGAGCGCCGTCACGCCGCCGAAGCGCCTGAGCAATCCCTCGATCGAGACCGCGATCCCCTGCACCGGCTGCACCGCTGGCGCGCTCGATGCCTCCGCCGGACGCACAGGCGGCCGAGGACTCGCGCCAAATGCGACGCGGAGGGCGCGCCAGCCGGCAGCGATCGCACCTTGCAGCCCGTGCGGCGCGAACAGCATCAGCGCGAGCAGCACGACGCCGTAGATCAGCAGACGCCATGCCTGCAAACTGGTGAGCAATTCGGGCACCACGAAGAACGCCACCGTGCCGAGTGCCGCACCCCATAGCCGCCCGCTGCCACCCAGCACGACGACGACGAGGAAGAAGATCGAGACGTCGGCCGTGAAGTCGTCGGGCGTTATCACCGTCTTCTGCACGGCGTAGAACGCGCCCGCGAGCCCGGTCACGGCGGCGCTGACGACGAAGGCGAACATCTTCAGCCGCACCAGCGAGATGCCCGACGCGCGCGCGGCGATCTCGTTGTCGCGCAGCGCGATGAAGCCGCGACCGAACCGGCCGCGCATCATGTTTCCCATCATGATGAAGCAGGCGATGTCGATGGTGGCGACCAGCCAGAACAGCTGCGCCGCGCCGAACGAACGACCGAACGCCGAGGGCATCGGGATGCCGACCACCCCGCTGAACGAGTGCGTCAGGCCGCCCCACTCGACCAGCATCCCACCGACCACCTCGGCAAAGGCCAGAGTGATGAGCGCGAAATACCACGCGGTCACGCGGAACGCGGGCAGCGCGATGAGCGCGCCGGCGCCGGCGGTGATCGCCATGCCCGCCAGCGCCGCCGGCCAGAAGCTCCAGCCGTGATCGACCGTCGCGATCGCCGTGACATAGGCACCGATCGCCAGCAGCGCGCCGTGACAGAGCGACGGCTGCCCCGTATAGCCGCTCAGCAGGTTGAGCCCCATCGCAACGAGCAAATAGATGCCGACCTGGGTGCCGAGATAGAGGCGGTAGTCGCTATGCGCGATCAGCGGAAATGCGTAGATGGCGACGGCCAAGACCAGGATCGCCGCGCGGCCCAGCCAGGGACTGTCCAGCACGCGCGCCGCCCCTCCGCGCGGAATGGCGCGGTCAGACATTGCGCGCTTCCGGCTGGCCGAACAGGCCGCGCGGCTGGATCAGCAGGATCACCAGCAGCAGCACGAAAGTGGACGCCTGCTGATAGCCGGGCGACAGCACGGAGCCGCCGAGCGCCTCGGCCAGTCCGAGTATCCAGCCGGCCACCAGCGCGCCTCGATTGTTGCCGACGCCGCCGATTGCCGCCGCCTCGAAGCCCTTGACCAGCAGCGCCGGGCCAAGCTGGGTCGAGGCGTACAGCACCGGCGAGGCGAGCAACCCGGCGACCGCCGCGAAGCCGCCGCCGAGGAAGAACGACCATCGGCTGAGCCGTCCCGGGTCGATGCCGCGCAGCAGTGCCGCGTCGCGATCCTCCGCCACCGCCATCACCGCCTTGCCCGAGCGGGTGCGATAGAACCGCTCGATCAGCAGGATCATCACCGCCGTCCCGACGATCAGCGCGATCTGATAGGAGCTGGTGCGCATCCCGGCGACGGTGAACGTCGTCATCGACAGCGGCGCCGGCGGATCGACGCGGATCGGGTCCGGCCCCCAGGCGTGGCCGACCAGATTGTCGATGATGAGCGAATAGGCCAGCGTCGAGATGATCCAGGCGTGGCTCACCGACGAGCGCCGTACCACGGGGGCGACGGCGACCGCGTTCTCGAGCAGCGCGATCACTCCGACGAACACCGCCGCGGCCGCGAGGGCGAGCAGCCACGGCAGCCCCGAGGCCAGCGCGCTCGCGCCGATCATCGCGCCCAGCATCACGAGGTCGCCCTGCGCGAAGTTGAACACGTTGGTTGGCCGGTAGAGAATGTTGAAGCCGACCGCGATCAGCGCGTACAGACTTCCCGCCGCGAGCCCGTTCGGGATGATGTCGAGATCCATCCGGTGCCGCTTCTCTCCGCTGCGCCCTCTCGGCGTCGCGCGGCAATGTCCGGGCGGTTGGCCGTGCAAGTCAAGCCGGGGTGCCGTTGCGCGATCCCGGCTGTGCCGCCATCATCACGGTCATGGCGACAGACAAGGACAGCCGCGGCCTGCTGCAGGCGATCGACATGGCGCGCATGGCGCTGCACGACGACTTCCGGCCCGAGGCGGTGGAAAGGCAGCGGCGACGGGCCGCGATGACCGCGCGGGAGCGGATCGCGTATCTCTGCGATCCGGGCAGCTTCACCGAGATCGGTGGGCTGGTGCGTGACGAGAGCCTGTCGCGGCCTGCTCCGGCGGATGGTGCGATCACCGGAACCGGGCGGATCGACGGACGCTGGGCGGTGGTCGTCTCGCAGGACTTCACCGTGTACGGCGGCAGCAGCGGCAAGCTCGGCAGCGCCAAGATACGCCGCGCCGGATTGCAGGCGCTGAAGCAGGGCCTGCCGCTGGTGATGCTGCTCGACGGCGGCGGCCACCGCATCCAGGACGGCCAGGATTCTCGCCACTTCGCCCATGCCGGCGATCATTTCCACAATCTCGCGCGCATGTCGGGCTGGGTGCCGATGGTCGCCGCCATGCTCGGCGCCGGCTTCGCCGGCCCGACCAACTATGCGGGGCTGGCCGATTTCGTGGTGATGGTGCGCGGCCAGTCGACGATGGGGCTTGCCGGCCCCGCGCTGGTCAAGGCAGGCACCGGCGAGGATACGACGACGGAAGCGCTCGGTGGCGCTGCGACGCAGGTGGACCGGCACGGTCTCGCCGATCTCGGCGTGGAAAGCGAGCAGGCCGCACTCGACGCGGTTCGCCGGTTCCTCTCCTATCTGCCGTCCAACGCACGAGGGGAATTGCCGTGCGTTGCGTGCGACGACCCTGCCGATCGGCGCGACGACGTGCTGCTCGATCTGGTGCCGGCGAACACGCGCAAGGCCTACGACGTGCGCCGCGTGATCGCGACCATCGCCGACCGGGACAGCGTCTTCGAGATCAAGCCGACCTACGCGGGCAATCTCGTCACGTCCTTCGCGCGCCTCGCGGGGCGGCCGGTCGGCTTCGTCGCCAACCAGCCCCTGCGTCTCGGCGGAATGCTGGATTCGCCGGCCTGCGAGAAGGGCGCGCATTTCATCGCAATGTGCGATGCGTTCGGCCTGCCGCTGATCCATCTCGTCGACGTGCCGGGCTTCTCCATCGGCTCGCCGGCGGAGCGCACGGTGCTGGGCAGGCGCAGCGCCAAGCTGATCCACGAGCTCGGCCATGCTACCGTGCCGCGCATCACGGTCGTTCTGCGCAAGGGCTACGGCCTCGGCTACTACGCGATGTCCGGCGGGCGCAGCTTCGACGCGGATGCCTGCCTCGGCTGGCCGACCGCCGAGATCTGCGCCATGTCGATCGAGGGCTCCGTCGATGTCGCCTTCCGCCGAGACTACCAGGATGCGCCCGATCCGATGGCACGACGGCAGGAGCTAATCGACGGGATGCGCGCCAACGTCACGTCGCAGCGGGCGGCGGAGGGGTTCGGTGTCGACGACATCATCGACCCGTGCGACACACGACGCATCCTGATCGACGTGCTCGACCGCGTGCCCCCTCGGCGCGACAACGCGATGCCGCCGAAATTCCGTTCCATCGCGCCGATCTGAGCATCGTCGAGGATTTCCCAGTGTGAGAGACGATCCCGAGAACATCCGCCCAGAACTGCGTGCGGTGCTCGAAGCGCGGCGAGCGATCCTCGACGAGGCGCGGCCCGACGCGGTGGCACGCCAGCGCAAGCGCGGCCGCTGGACTGCGCGCGAGGCACTGGCGGCGCTGACCGACCCCGACAGCTTCGTCGAGCATGGCGGCCTTGCGCGCCCCGCCGTGGCCGGCATGACGGGAGCGGCGGACGGGCTGGTGATGGGCTCGGGCACGCTCGAAGGCCGACCGGTCGATCTGGTGATCTACGATTACACCGTCTACGCGGGCACGCAGAGTGCCGTGAACCACGCCAAGATGACGCGAATGTTCGAGCACTCGGAGCGGCACCGCCTGCCCGTCATCTGCTGGCTCGACGGCGGCGGCGCGCGGCCGCACGACATGCGCGTGGAAGGGCGCGGCTCCTCCGCAACCTTCGTCGTGTTCGCCCGCCTCTCCGGGCTGGTGCCGACCATCGGGATTCTGCCGGGGCGCGCGTTCGCGGGGCACGCCAACCTCGCCGGGATGTGCGACGTGCTGATTGCCACGCGCGATTCCTCGATGGGCATGGCGGGACCGCCGCTGGTGGAAGCAGCGCTCGGCCTCAAGCTGACACCGGAGGAGATCGGACCGGCCGCCGTGCATGTCGCCTCGGGCGTGATCGACAT
>DATIMU010000526.1:0-3309 GCA_035475015.1 Acetobacteraceae bacterium | reverse complement strand
GTCGAGGGCAACTTCGTTGAAGAAGCCCTGCATGGGCAGCAGGGGCGCGAAATGCGTCTCGTAGAAGATCTGTCCGGCGACGTTCAGCAGATCGTGCAGACGCTGTCCGACCAGTTCCTCGGCGGAATACCCGATCCATTTCGAGAATATCAGGTTGACCTTGACGATGCGGCCGTCGGGCTTGAGGGGCGGATAGCCGCACGGCGCGTTCTCGTAAAGATCCTCCAGGCTTTCGGTCAGAGTGCCGCCCGGCAGATTGCGGTGAACATACTCGCCGACCTGCTCCGGGGCGATGATGTCCTCGCTGCACTGCAGGATCACTGCACTGCAGGATCAGCACGCGCTTCGTGACCTTGGCGAGGTCCGCCCGATTGTCCGACATGAAGGTGACGCGGGCGAACGCCTTGGCAATCTCCGAGTCCGTCCGGCAAAAGCTGTTGGTCAACTCCTGCCCGAGTTCGGGCCGGTCCGGGTTGCCGATGATCGCGGGGGCCATTGCCGCCGACCAGCCCATGTAGTTGTCGGAAAGAAATTCCAGCAGCTCGTGGACCTGCGCCTCGCTGCACCCCCGTGGTAATCGGTATCGTCGATGTGTCGCGGCGATGGTCCGACCAGGACGAGGCTCTCGAACAGCTCCGGCTCTTTGAACGAGGCCAGCAGTCCGATCATGGCGCTGACCGAGTGGCCGACGAACACCGCGTCTGTGCCCCGGGCGCCTCTCGGCAGCGCAGCGCCTTGGCGTCTATGCTGCGGACGCCGAAGGGCCAAGCCAAGGAGAGCGATCATGGAAATCAAGCACAGCGGTTCACGCCCGTCCGGCAAGGGACCGGCGGAATATTTCACCGGCTCGGTCCGTGTCGACCCCCTGTTCCAGGCGCCCGATCCGGCCCGTGTCCGTGGCGCCAGCGTCACGTTCGAGCCCGGCGCGCGGACCGCCTGGCATACGCATCCACTGGGCCAGACCTTGATCGTCACCTCCGGCTTCGGCTGGGTGCAACGCGAGGGCGGCCCGGTCGAGGAAATCCGGCCGGGTGACGTGGTCTGGTTCGCGCCGGGCGAGAAGCACTGGCACGGCGCCACGGCGACCACCGCAATGACCCATATCGCCATTCAGGAAGCGCTGGACGGCAAGGTCGTCGACTGGATGGAGCAGGTCAGCGACACGCAATACCGCCGCTGAACGGTCGGAGCCGTCGTCGCGACGATCGCCAGCCTACTCGGCCGCCTCCACCGCCCCCGTCCGGCCCGGTGCGGCGTCCGCGCGGTAGCTCTCCTCGATATGCGTCGCCAACGCGTCGGTCACCGGCTGGTGCGGATGCGGGCCCTTCAGCAGGAGAATCCCGAAATCCGGCAGGCGCGGCAGCCCTTCGTCGGCGCGCATCGGCCTGACCCCGGGCGGCAGCCAGGTGAGCGCCGAGATGGTCACGGCGAGGCCCGCCATCACCGGCGCGTGGGTGCCGACTTGGCTCGCCGAGGAGTAGGCGACCCGGTATTCGCGCCCGTCCGCCTCCAGCGCCGCGATCGCCGCGCGTGCCCAGGAACAATCCCGGCGCGCGACCGCCAGCGGCAGCGGGTTTTTCCGATGCGCCGCGTGGCGTGTCGAGGTGATCCACACCAGCGGGCCGCGCCATAGCGGCGTGGCCGGCCAGCCCGTCGGCTGGTGGCCCTCCGACAGCAGGGTGAGATCGAGGTCGCCGGCCATCAGCCGCCCGGGCAGCTCGCCCGACGGCGCGCACAGCACGTCCACCTCGACCGCCGGGTGGGTCTCGGCGAAGCGCGCCAGCACCGGCGGCAGGTGGCTCAGCGCGTAGTCGTCGGGCGTTCCGAGCCGCACCCGCCCGGTGATCGCCGGGGCGCGGAAGGTGCCCATCACCTCGTCGTTGAGCGCCAGGATCGAGCGCGCGCGGCTCAGCAGATACTCGCCGTGCGGGGTCAGCTCGATCTTGCCGCCGCGGCCGCGCTCCAGCACCGGCTGGCCGAGCAATTCCTCCAGCCGCTTGACCTGCATCGAGATCGCCGATTGCGTGCGCCCGACCAGCGCCGCCGCGCGCGTGAAGCTGCGCCCTTCGGCGATCAGCACGAAGGCCCGCAGCAGGTCCGGATCGAGCGACAGCGGGGTGGGCATGGTCATCACCGTAGCTGATTTTCCGTATCAGGACAATTCGTTTCCGTGATCCTTCGGGAAGGGCCAAATTACTTGCGGCATCGGATCGTCGATGCAGGAGGCAGCCATGTCCACCCGCCTTTCGCCCGACCTCGCCTGGCAGACGCCAACCCTGGGCCGCCGCGCCGCCAAGCGCCGAGGGAGCCGGTCGGTGCGCCTGGCGCTGGCCGGGGCGTGGCGCCGCTGGCGCACGCGGCGGATGATCGGCGAGCTCGACGAGCGGCTGCTGAAGGACATCGGCGCGAGCCCCTCGGACGCGCGCGAGGAGGCCAGCAAGCCGTTCTGGCGGGTCTGACCTACCGCGCCAGACCGCGCATCGAGGCGGGCTGGCCGGGCAGGCTGAGTGTCTTGCCGGTGTCGGCCAGCTTGCCGCCGGCGATGCGGTAGACCTGCAGGTTCTTGTCGATGTAGTTGCCGACGTAAACATAATGGCTGTCGGGGCTGAACGCGACGCCCTCGGGCACGCCGCCGGTCGGCAGCTCGTTGACCGCCTGCAACTTGCCGTCGGAGTTCAGGCTCATCAACACCAGGCTGCCGTCCTTGGTGTAGGACCACAGATTGTGCTTGGAAGACGAGCCCTTGATTAGCGGCACGGCGACCCAGACGCCATTCGAGCCGATCGCCATGCCCTCGGGCTGGACGCCCACCGCGGTCTGGTCGATGACGCGCGGCGGATTGGCGGCGGCGTCGATGGTGACGATAGTATCGACGTTGCCGGCCAGCCCGCCGCCCTGATTGACCGACAGCGCGTATTTCCCGTCCGGCGTCACCTCGACATTGTACGGCGTGTAGCCGGCCGGCATGTCCTGCGACTTCTCGTACTTCACCTTCTCGCCGTCGATCGACAGCACGCCGATGCGGTTGGCGAGGTTCTTCACCACGAAGCCGCGCTTGCCGTCCGGCGTGATGGCGACCGCCGCCACCTCGTCGTCGATCGGCACCTCGGACACTTGGCGCACCTTGGTGCCGTCGATCGCGAGGACCGAGACGCTCTTGCCCGCCCGGTTGGCAACCAGTGCCAGCTTGCCGTCATGCGAGATCGCCAGGCCCGAGGGCTGCTTGCCGACCGTCACGGTGTCGATCAGCTTCGGCGGATCGGCGTCGAGATCGACCACGAACAGCTTGTCGTCCGGCACGTTGCCCCA
>DATIMU010000525.1:0-6584 GCA_035475015.1 Acetobacteraceae bacterium | reverse complement strand
GGCGGCATGCCCATCGGCATGATGGACCTGCCGGGCAACCAGGGCATGCAGATGCAGAACATGCAGGACATGCTGGGCAAGATGTTCGGCGGCCGGCAGAAGCCGCGGAAGATGTCGGTGGCCGAGGCGCGCATCGCCCTGGCCAAGGAGGAAGCCGACAAGCTGCTGGACCAGGATGCGCTGGTGCGCGACGCCGTCCACAATGCCGAGAACAACGGCATCGTCTTCCTCGACGAGATCGACAAGGTCTGCGCCCGCACCGGCGAGGGCGGCTTCCGCGGCGGCGACGTCTCCCGCGAGGGCGTGCAGCGCGACCTCCTGCCGCTGATCGAGGGCACCACAGTCAGCACCAACTACGGCACGGTGAAGACCGATCACGTGCTGTTCGTCGCCTCGGGCGCCTTCCACCTCGCCAAGCCCGCCGACCTGCTGCCCGAGCTGCAGGGCCGGCTGCCGATCCGGGTCGAGCTCGCCTCGCTGTCGCGCGACGACCTGCGCCGCATCCTGGTCGAGCCCGAGCACTCGCTGCTAAAGCAATACGCCGCCCTGCTGGGGACCGAGAACGTCAATCTCGCCTTCGCCGACGACGCGGTGGACGCGCTCGCCCAGCTCGCCGCCGACATCAACGATCGCGTGGAGAACATCGGCGCCCGTCGGCTGCACACCGTCCTGGAGCGGCTGCTGGAGGAGATCAGCTTCTCCGCCACCGACCGCGCCGGCGAGTCGATCACGGTGGACGCCGCCTACGTGAACGAGCGCGTGGCCCCGCTGGCGCAGAAGGGCGATCTCAGCCGGTTCATCTTGTAGACTGCGTGGCCCGATGGCGTGGGACGGGCGAACCCGCCGCGCCTTAGAACAAGCCCTCGATCTGCCCCTCGGCGTCCAGGCCGATCGTTTCGGCCGCCGGCACGCGCGGCAGGCCGGGCATGGTCATGATGTCGCCGCATACCGCCACGACGAAGCCGGCCCCGGCGAGCAGGCGCACGTCGCGCACCGGCAGGATGTGCCCTTCCGGCGCGCCCATCAGGGTTGGATCGGCGCTGAAGCTGTACTGCGTCTTGGCGATGCAAACCGGCACGTCGGCGAAGCCGGCCGCCTCAAACGCCGCGAGCCGGCGTGCGGCCGCTGGGGGCAGCGAGATATCGGCAGCGCGGTAGATCTCGCGCGCGACGGTACGGAGCTTCTCGGCCAGCGGCATCGCGGCGGGATAGAGCAGCGCCGGGCGGGCACCCGACCCTAGCCGCGCCAGCACGGCGCGCGCCAATCCGGTGGCACCCGCCCCGCCATCGGCCCAGTGCGTACACATCACCGTCTCGATGTCGCGCTCCGCCATCGCGTCGCGCACCACGGCGAATTCCGCGTCGGTGTCCGAGGTGAAGCGGTTGAGCCCGACCACCACCGGCAGGCCGAACTTCGCCATGTTCTCCACATGGCGGACAAGATTGGCGACGCCGCGCGCCACCGCGCCGGTGTCCTCGCGGTCGAGCGCCGACTTGGCCACGCCGCCGTGCATCTTGAGCGCGCGGAGCGTCGCCACCACTACGCTGCAAGCCGGCCACAGCCCGGCCGAGCGGCACTTGATGTCGAGGAATTTTTCCGCGCCCAGATCGGCGCCGAACCCGGCCTCCGTGACCACCACGTCGGCGAGCTTAAGCCCGAGCCGCGTCGCCATCACCGAATTGCAGCCATGCGCGATGTTTGCGAACGGCCCGCCATGCACCAGGGCGGGCGAGCCCTCCAGGGTCTGCACCAGGTTGGGCATCAGCGCATCGCGCAGCAGCGCCGCCATGGCGCCGTCCGCCTTGAGGTCGCGCGCCGTGATCATCGAGCCGTCGCGCCGCTGCCCAACCACGATGCGGCCCAGCCGATCCTGCAGATCAGCCAGATCGCGCGAGAGGCAAAAGACCGCCATCACCTCGGAGGCCACGGTGATGTCGAACCCGTCCTCGCGCGGCGCGCCGTTGGCGCCGCCGCCCAGGCCGTTGACGATGCCGCGCAGCGCCCGGTCGTTGACGTCCAGCGCGCGGCGCGCGCTCACCCGACGCGGATCGAGGGCGAGCGCGTTGCCCCAGAACAAGTGATTGTCCACCATCGCGGCGAGCAGGTTGTTGGCCGCCGTGATGGCGTGGAAGTCGCCGGTGAAATGGAGGTTGATCTCCTCCATTGGCACCACCTGCGCCCGCCCGCCGCCTGTCGCACCGCCCTTCTGGCCGAAGCACGGCCCCATGCTCGGCTCGCGCAGACAGATCATCGTCCGGCGGCCGAGCGCATTGAGCGCGTCGCCGAGCCCGACGACGGTGGTGGTCTTGCCCTCCCCGGCGGCGGTCGGGCTGATGCCGGTGACGAGCACCAGCGCGCCGTCCGGCCGCGCCTCCGCCTCGCGTATGAAGTCGAAGGCGATCTTGGCCTTGGTGCGCCCGTACGGCTCCAGCGCCTCCTCCGGGATGCCGGCGCGCGCGGCGATTTCGGCGATCGGGCGCAGCCGCGCCGCGCGGGCAATCTCGAGGTCGCTCGCCACGACGTCTCCTTTCCGGTCTATGCCGCCAACGCGCTGGCACGTCGGCGAACGCCGATCTCGTCCAGCGCCGCATCCATCGCGGCGACGGCGCGCGCCATGTCGTCCGGCGTGACCGCACCGATGGCGCCAACCCGGAAGCTCGGCTCCGGGGTGTTGTAGAAATTGCTGATGAGCACGCCGCGCGACTTCAGCGCGTCGACGAAAGCCTGCAGATTCCACGCTGGATCGGCCGGCGCCCGGACGTTCATCACCACTGGCCCCTGCATCGTCGCTGGCAGGTACGGGGTGAGACCCAGCGCGCGCACCCCGTCGTACAGCGTCCGCATGTTCGCGGTGTAGCGGGCAAGGCGGGCCGGCTGGCCGCCCTCGGCGTCGAACAGTTCGAGCGCCACGCTGAGCGCGTTCAGCACCTGCGCCGGCGGGGTGAAACGGAAGCTGCCCCAGCCGTTGCGCAGCGCGTGGGCGTGAATGTCGGCGAGGTCGAACGACCAGCTTCCCGCCTGCCCCAGCACCAGTCGGTCGATGCGCGCCAGCACGAAGGCCAGCCCGGCGATCGCTTCCAGGCATTTGTTCGGGGTGAACACCACCGCGTCGATTTCCGGCTGGGTCGCGAGATCGAGCGGGATGGCGCCGAACGCCGAGACCGCGTCGAGCAGCAGCCGCCGGCCGGCCCGCCCCACGACCGCGCCGATCGCGCGCGGATCGTGGATCACGCCCGAGCCGGTCTCGCTGTGGACGAGCCCGACATGGCCGATCGCCGGGTCCGCCGCCAGCGCCGCCGCGACCGCCTCGGGGTCGATCCGGGCGCCGAACGGCAGCGCCAACGGCACCACGACCCGCCCTGCCTCGCGCGCCAACCGGATGATCCGATCGGCATAGGCGCCGGTCATCGGCACCAGCAGCTTCGCACCGGGCGGCACGAAGCTGCGGACCATGGCCTCGACCGCGAAATGGCCGCAGCCCTGCAGCGGCAGGGTCGCATGGGTCTCCGGGATGCCCCCCGCGATGGTCAGCATGCGCTCGCGCAAGCCGGCGTAGAGCGGGCGGAAATCGTTGTCCCAGGGGGCGAAGTCATGCGCCAGCGCGGCGCGGACCTCGGGGCGGGTGACGACGGGGCCGGGGATCAGCAGGAGCATCCGTCGGAATTGGCACGGCCGGGCGCAAGAATCCAGCAATCGTGAGGATGGATCGACGCGGCGCCGCGATGCTAGGATCGTGCCATGTCGATGCCCGCGCTGCCTGACTGGCTCCCCTGGTGGGTACCGATCCTGGTCCTGGTGCCGGCTCTGCTCTACGCGCTGGCGTTCCTGCTCATGCCGTTCGCGGTGTTCGGGGTGAAGGGCCGGCTGGAGGCGGTCGAGGCGCGGCTCGACGAGATCCAGGGGGAAATCCGCAGCCTGGTGCTGCGGATGCCCGAGCCGGTGCATCACGCCCACTACGACGAGGCGATCTACGCGGCACCTCCCCCCGGCGCGCCGCCGCGCGCGCGCTCGGAGCCGACGATCACCCGCCCGCCGATCCCACCCGCGCCGCACTATCTCGATGACGACCGGCCGGATGACATGCGCGCGCGCCGAGCCGACCCGGCCCGCACCCCACGCCCCGGCCGTGGCGACCCGGATCGCGGCGATCCGCGCACCGAACCGCGGCTCGACTGGCCGCGCTGACGCATATCGGCCCGCCCGTGATGGAACGGAACTCCCCGGGTTCGTCTAGCATGCGAGGACTTCATTTCGTCGCGATCATCGCGGGATTTTTGGCGGTCGCGGGGGCGCCGGCCTACGCCGACCAGCCCGGCACCGATTGGATGAGCAAGGAGCAGGTCGCGCAGAAGTTGACCGGCATGGGATACACCTATGTCTCCGGCCTAGAAGCGGATGACGGTCACTGGGAAGGATATGCGGTCCATAACGGTGGAATCGTCGAGTTCCACGCCGACCCGAAGACCGGGGCGATATTGTCGGAGAAGCGCAAATAGCCCAATGGCCGGCGGGGCGGGCCCGAGCCCGGCTTGCCCGTACCGGGCGGGACGTGCTTGATGCGGCCGCACCGCCCAGAGGAGAGCCTGTATGCGCGTCAGTGTCGTGCAGATGAGCCCCGGCCATGACAAGGCGGAGAACATCGCCCAGGCGGGGCGGCTGATCGGCGACGCGATCGCCGCCGATCGGCCGAACATCGTCAGCCTGCCCGAGATGTGGACCTGCCTCGGCGGCAATCGCGGCGCCAAGCTCGAGCAGGCGGAGGCGCTGCCGGCGCGTGGCTCCAACGAGCCCGGCGGGCCGGCATACGAGTTCCTCCGCTCGGTCGCGCGCCGCGAGCGCATCCATGTCCACGGCGGCTCGCTCGCCGAGCGCGGCGGGGAGAAGCTGTTCAACACCACCGTGGTGTTCGACCCCGAAGGGGCCGAGATCGCGCGCTACCGCAAGATCCACCTGTTCGACATCGTGGCACCGGACGGCAAGGGCTACCGCGAAAGCTCCAGCTACGGCTCGGGCGACGAGATCGTCACGTACGAGGCGGACGGCGTGAAGGTAGGCTGCGCGGTGTGCTACGACATCCGTTTCCCTGAGCTGTTCCTGGCGCTGCGCCGGGCGGGCGCGGAGCTGATCTTCCTGCCCTCGGCCTTTACCGTGCCCACCGGGCGCGACCACTGGGACGTGCTGATCCGCGCCCGCGCGATCGAGACCCAATGCTGGTTCGCCGCCCCCGCGACCTGGGGCAAGCACCTCGACGGGGCCGGCGAGCCACGCTTCACCTATGGGCATTCGCTGCTCTGCGACCCCTGGGGCACCATCGTCGCCAAGGTGTCCGACGGTACCGGCTGGGCCACCGCGCAGATCGATCAGGCCGTCACCGCCCGCGTGCGGAGCGACATGCCGGTGCTGGAGCATCGGAAGCTCGCTTGAGTCCCCTGCTCCCGGAGTTTGCCTCCGCCGCCGCGCTGTCCTCGCTTCGGGTGGGGCAAGGCGAGATCGCCTTCGTCAACGCCCCGACGCAGCTGGCCGCCGACAGCCGCGCGCGGCTGGTGGCACGCTACGGCGATTGCCCATTGCCGGAGGCGGGCTGCGTCGTGGCGCTGGGCGGCGACGGCTTCATGCTGGAGACGCTGCATAGGGTGCTGGGACGGCGGGGGCTTGGGCGTGACATCCCGGTCTACGGGATGAATTGCGGCTCGGTCGGCTTCCTGATGAATCCGTTCGGCGAGGACGACCTGCCGAAGCGCCTCGTCGCGGCGCAGGCCGCCGTATTGCACCCGCTGCGGATGCGTGCCGTGACCATCACCGACGCGATCGAGGAGGCGCTGGCGCTCAACGAGGTCAGCCTGCTGCGCCAGCTTCGCCAGGCCGCGAAAATCCGCATCACGGTGGACGGCCGGGTCCGGCTCGAGGAGCTGATCTGCGACGGCATCCTGGTCTCCACGCCGGCCGGTTCCACCGCCTACAACCTCTCGGCACACGGCCCGATCGTGCCGCTCTCGGCCAATCTGCTGCCGCTCACACCGATCAGCGCGTTCCGGCCACGGCGCTGGCGCGGCGCGCTGCTGCCGAGCACGGCGGAGGTGCTGTTCGAGGTGCTGGAGACCGACAAGCGCCCGGTGGCGGCGGTGGCGGATTTCACCGAGGTCCGCGACGTCGTCTCGGTCGCGGTGAGCGAGGATCGCGGCGTCGAGGTCACGGTGCTGTTCGACCCTGACCAGGGCCTCTCCGAGCGTATCATCACCGAACAATTCACCGCCTGATGCTGCCGCTCGTGGTCATCGCCGGTCGGCCGAACGTGGGGAAGTCCACGCTGTTCAACCGCCTCGCCGGGCGGCGCCACGCCCTGGTGTCCGACACGCCCGGCGTGACGCGCGACCGCAAGGAGGCGGAGGCGATGCTGCGCGGGCGCAATGTGCGCCTGGTGGACACGGCAGGGCTGGAGGAAGCCGCGCCCGAGACGCTGCCGGGCCGGATGCGGACCTCCTCGGAGACGGCGGTCGCGACCGCCGATCTCGTGCTGTTCGTGATCGACGCTCGTGCCGGGATCACCCCCGCCGACGAGCATTTCGCCCGCTGGCTGCGCCGCC
>DATIMU010000524.1:0-8310 GCA_035475015.1 Acetobacteraceae bacterium | reverse complement strand
TGTTATAAAAATCACACCATGCCGGACCGCACCGACGGACTCTCGCGCCGCGAACGGCAAATCATGGACCTGCTCTACCGCACCGGCCGTGCGACGGCCGGCGAGATCATGGCCGCGCTCCCGGGCAACCCGACCTCCTCCACGGTGCGCACCCAGCTGCGGGTCCTCGAGCGCAAGGGCCACGTCCGCCATGACGAGGACGGGCAGCGGTACGTCTATCAGCCGACCCGGCCGCGGCGGGAGGCGCGCCGGACCGCGCTGCGGCACCTGGTCGAGACGTTCTACGAGGGGTCGGCGGAGAAGGTGGTCGCCGCGGTCCTGGGCGGGGAGGGCACGAAGGTGTCGGAGGACGCGCTCGAGCGCATCGCCGCGATGATCGAGCGCGCCCGGAAGGAGGCGGGGCAATGAAGATCGCCGTCGTGCTCTCGCTCGGCTTGGTCATGGTGTCCCTGATGCGGCGGCAGGCGGCGGCGACGCGCCACTGGACGTTGGCCGTGACGATCGCCTGCGCGGCCGCCGTGCCGGTGCTGACGGCGATCGCGCCGCACTGGCAGTGGGCGCCCGGCGCCGCGATCCCGAGTCAGGCCAACGCCACCACGGTGAATGTCGCCCTGCCGACGACTCCAGCCGCCACGACACCCGTGCCGGTCAGCGCGGCGGCTGCCCCGGGCCAGCGGGTTGCCGTGTGGTGGCGCTGGCTGACGTGGCTGCGCCGGGCTGGCGGAGCGGTCGCACTCACCACACTGCTGATCGGGATGGTGCGCCTTCGCCGGATCGTCCGCTGCGCCACACCGGTGACGTCCGGACGCGTCTGGGAACGGTGGACCGAAGCCCGCGCGACATTGGGGATCACCCGGCCGGTGCGGCTGCTCCAGAGCGACAGCCGCCCACTGCTGATGACCTGGGGCGTGGTGCGCCCGACGGTCATCGTGCCGCACCTCGCGAGTGGGTGGGGCGATGCCCGGCTTCGGGCGGTGTTCCTCCACGAGCTGGCCCACGTTCAGCGCGGCGACTGGCCCGCCCTGATGATTGCCGAGATCCTGCGCGCGGCGGACTGGATGAACCCGCTCACCTGGATCGCGGCGCGGCGGCTGCGGGCCGAGAGCGAGCTGGCCTGCGACGACCTGGTGCTGTCGTCAGGCCTGCCGGCGCATGAGTACGCCGCCCATCTGTTGGCGATGGTGCGGCTCGTCGGCGCGGAACACCGCCGGGCGGCGCAGGCCATGGCTCGTCCGACCGGCATCGAGAGGAGGGTTGAAGTGATGTTGAACCGTCAGGTGAATCGCCGGCCTGAATCCGGTTGGCGGAGGACGGCGGTTGCCGCCGCTCTGGCGTCTGCCACCCTCGCGGTCTCCGGATACGGGCTCGCCGCGCAAGCGCTGACCAGCGTGTCGGGCGTCGTCTACGACCCGATGAACCTTGGCGTCCCGAGGGTGACGGTCTCGCTGACCGACACGCGGACCGAGGCGCGGCACGAGGTCAAGACCGACGCGACCGGCCGCTATGAGGTCGCCGGCCTCACGCCCGGCGACTATCAGCTCGAGACCCGCGTGCCCGGGTTCGCGCCGGCGGTGTCGACGCTTGCCGTGAGCGGCCGTCATGTGGACGCCGACGTCAGCCTCCGATTGGGGCTGCTCCGCGAGACCATCACCCTGCGCCGGACGACCGGCGAGCCTTCCGCCGCGGCTGCGACGGTGCGCACCGCGCCAGCGGCGCCCGCCAACGCCGCGCCGGCCTGCGAACCGGTTGCGTCGGGCGGCAACCTTCGTCCGCCGATGAAGATCCGTGACGTGCGCCCGATCTACCCGGAAGCCGCGGTGCCAGCGGACGGCGTGGTGACGGTGGACGTGCGAATCTCGACGGAAGGCAGCGTGAGCTCGGCCATCGCCCGCGAGCCGGCCGACGCGGACCTGGCGCGGGCCGCGGTCGCAGCCATCGAGCAGTGGCGCTTCACGCCGACGCTGCTGAACTGCGTGCCGGTGGAAGTCTCGATGACCGCGTCGGTCCGCTTCGGCGGGCAGTAGCTCGATTCGGGGTCAGCGGGGCGCGCGGTGTGCTCACCGGCGCCCGGCTGATTGCCGGGCCGCTACGAGTTCCGGCCGTCCAGGCGTGTCGCTCCGCGCGCAGATGGCCAGCAGCTGCGCCTGATAGCGCCGCGCCGCCACGTCGTCGCCCATCGCCGCCGCCGCCCGCGCCGCGCCATTCACCGCGCGGAACCGGTTCGGCTCCTTCTTCATCGTCGCCTCGAACTCGAGGCGCGCGTCGGCGGGCTGGCCCAGCTCCATCAGCATCTCGCCGAGCAGCTCGCGCGCCGGCGCGAGTGGCCCCGGCGTGACCGCTGACTTCTCGGTGGCGTCTTCGAGCGCGACCGCCGCCCGCATCGCGGTGACGGCGTCGTCTCGTCTCCCCTCGGCGAGCGCCAGCCAGGCCGCCGCGGCCTCGCGCTGAATGCGGGTCTGCCCGGCCCAATAGGGCTCCTTCGCGTCCGTCAGCCGGCGTTCGATGTCATCGAGCGCGGCGATCGCGGTTCGTGCCGTGGCGGGGTCCTTGGTCCGTGACGCGCCCAGCGCGCGCGCAAAGTAGGTCAGGGCTTCCGTATACGGGAATGCGCTGGCATAGACGTCGAGGCGGGCGGCGGCGCTCCAGTCGCCGCGCTCGAGCGCATAACGCGCGGGAATCGCGGCGAGCGCGAACACGCCGGCCGAACCGGGGGCGGCCGAGCCGATCGCGTTCGGGTCGAAGCGCGAGCGGACCTCGGGCAGCGCGTTCAGCAACTGCCGCGCCGCGTCGTCCTGGCCGGTCTGCAGGTACGCGTAGACGCGATAGTCCATCGTGTGCAGCTCTTCGGCGGTCGCGCCTTCGCGCCGCGCCACTTCGCCAGACTTCAGGTTGGTGTCGATCGAGTCCTGCCACTGCCCGAGCCTGGTGAAGGTGTGCGACGGCATGTGCAGGGCGTGCGGGGCGGCCGGCGCGATGCGCGCGTAGCGGCGCGCCGCGTCCAGCGCGCGATCGGCCAGGGGCGGCGCGTCGTAGGCGTGGATGATGTAGTGGGCGAGCCCGGGATGATCCGGCTGGGCGGCGATCAGCCGCTCCAGGATCGCGCCGGCCTTCTTCTGATCGGCGTAGGTCTTGTCGGTTGGCGCGGCGGCCGCCGCGAGCGAGAGCGCATAGAAGATCGACGCTTCGCGATCGTTGGGATAGGCCGCGGCCACCCGGGCCATGGCA
Source organism: Acetobacteraceae bacterium (assembly GCA_035475015.1). Lineage (GTDB taxonomy): Bacteria > Pseudomonadota > Alphaproteobacteria > Acetobacterales > Acetobacteraceae > JAFKFI01. The sequence goes on along the minus strand of DATIMU010000524.1, from coordinate 5,085 downwards.
TCGCGGTACGCGGCCATGCGTGCGGATTGCGGCACCGTGTCGGTGTCAGCGTACAGACACGCCGCGGCATCGACATAGGCGCGCTCACGGGCGGTCTTCAGACCGATCGCCCGGGCGCGATCGATTGCCGCGCGCCCCTGTTGCAGCGCTGCTGACGGGCGCTGGCCGGCCGCGAATGGATTGCTCCAGCGGCTGAGGGCAATGCCCCACTCGGCCATGCCGCAGGCTGGATCCGCCTCGAGCGTGGCGGCAAAGCCGTCGAGCGCACGTTGGAACTCGAACGAGTGGAGCAGGGCCAGCGCGCGATTGAACTGGATCTGCGCGGCCGGGCCGCAGGACACGGTAAAACTGACGGTGCCCAGCTTCTCCGTTGCGGCGGCGTGATCGTGCTGTGGCGCGCCGGCGGCCGGAATGCTCGAGAGCGTGACACTCGCGATCGCCAGAGCAGCGAGTAGTGGCATGCGCCGGAGTGTACGCCGACTCGTCCTCGTCCGCGTCGCGGAATGGTCCTTGAATCACAGGCCGCTGGAAATGAGGACCGATGACGACTGAAGCGGTGATCTTCGACATCGACGGGACGCTGGTCGACTCGAACGACGCACACACACGCGCCTGGATGGCGGCGTTCGCCACGGAAAGGATCGCGGTCGACTATGGCAGTGTACGCCGGGCGATCGGCATGGGCGGCGACAAGCTGATTCCGGCGGTCTCGACCGTCGATCCGGAGTCCGCGCTCGGCAAGCGTATCAGCGAGCGCCGCGCGGCGGAGTTCGCCGGGGCGCAACTCCCCGGAGTCACCGCGTTCCCGCACGTCCGGACGTTGGCCCTCCGCCTGGTGGAGGACGGCTACCGGCTGGCGATTGCGACCTCGGCCAAGGAGGACGAGCTCCGGCCGCTGGTCGAACGCGCCGGGATCGCGGATCTGCTCGTCGCGCACTCGTCCTCCGACGCCGGCGCCTCGAAGCCCGATCCCGACATCGTCCAGGCCGCCCTGGAGGGGGCGAAGGTCGGCGCGGAGGACGCGATCATGGTGGGTGATACGCCGTACGACGTGCAGGCCGCGCAACGGGCCGGCGTGCGCATCGTGGCGTTGACGTGCGGGGGATGGTCCGCTGCGGACTTAAAGGGGGCGATCGCCGTCTACGCCGACCCGGCTGACCTGCTCGCGCGCTACGAGGGGTCACCGTTCGCGCGCCGGTGAGCGTCGGCGGGCGCCGCCGATCGCGGAGGTTCAGGCGACGCTCGGCAGCGCCGGAGAGGCAATCGGATCGCAGACATCGCACGCGCCGCAGCCCGAGGAGAGGTCCGCTTCCGGCGCGTCGGCTTCGAAGTACTTCAACAGCGTCTGCCAGCGGCACGACTCGGACTGCCCGTACAGCATCATCTGTTCGAGCTTGGTCTCGTCGTGCTGGCGACGCTCGTCGTAGCGGGACAACTCCGCCGCCAGCGCCGCGGCGTCGAGCCCCTTGCGGCGCAGGCGCGTCTTGACGCCGCTGTAGCGCGAGCCGATGAAGTAGCGATGGATCCGGCGGTCTTCCGCCTGATGGAAGAGGACGCAGCGGGCGGCCTCTCCATCCCGGCCGGCGCGCCCGGCTTCCTGGTAGTACGCCTCGAGCGAGCCGGGCATGCCGTAGTGGATCACATACCGGATGTCCGGTTTGTCGATGCCCATCCCGAAGGCATTGGTCGCCACGATCGCCGACAGGCGCCCCTCCATGAAGGCGTCCTGGTTCTCGCGGCGCTCCCGGGCACCGAGACGGCCGTGGTACATCGCGACCGGCAACCCCATCGCCTTGAGCTCCGCGTGGACCGCCTCGACCTGTTTGATGCTCGGCGCGTACACGATGCCCGCTCCCGTGCCGCCGCGCACGATCTCGGTGAGGCGCAGGCGCTTGGCCGCATCGTTCGCGGTCCGCTGCACTTCGAGGTGGAGATTCGGCCGGAACACGCCGGTGCTCACCACCAGCGGCTCGACCAGCCCCAGCGTCGCCGAGAGGTCCTCGATCACCTGCGGCGTGGCGGTCGCGGTCAGGGCCAGGACGGGCGGGCGACCGAGCTGCGCGATGGCGTCCCGCAGGCCGGCGAACGCCGGCCGGAAATCGTGGCCCCACTGGGAGACGCAATGGGCCTCATCGACGACCACGAAGTCGATGTGGTTGCGGGCGATGGTGGCGAGGAAGTCGGGGTTGGTGAGCCGCTCCGGCGTCGTGAGGACGAACTCGGCCCGGCGCCGCGAGATCTGATCGAGCGACGTCTCCTGCTCGCGCGCGGTCAGCGCGCTGTTGACCTGCGTCGTCTCGATCCCGCAGCCGGTCAGTTTGTCGGTCTGATCCTTCATCAGCGAGATCAGCGGCGAGACGACGATCGTCGTGCCGCGCAGGTGCAGGCCGGGGAGTTGATAACAGAGCGACTTGCCGCTGCCGGTCGGCATCAGCGCGATTGTGTCGCGCCCCCCGAGGACCGAACGGACGACCTGTTCCTGACCGGGACGGAAGTCGGACAAGCCGAACACCGAGCGCATCGTGCGTTTGAGCTGCGCGGTCGTGACCATCGGGACAGGCCATAGCAACCTCGATACCGTGCGGCGCTCGCGGGTATCCCGCTTGCACGTGCGCGGTCGCGCCACTCGCTCGCCGACGAGCTTTATTCGTTGACTCACGGACCGGCCGATGACCGAAGCGATCTACCAGCGCCCTGACGATTACGACCTCGAACACGAAGGCCGCGACGAGGACATCGATGCTCTGGTCCGGCTGATTCAGGCGCGTCGCCCGAAGCGGGTGCTCGAGCTCGGCGCGGGATCCGGCCGGTTGGCTATTCCGCTGGCCCGCGTTGGCGCGCGCGAGGCATTCGACGTGGTGGGGCTCGAGCCAGCGGAGGAGATGCGCCGCGCGGCCGCAGAGAAACTCGAGCAGGAGGCGGAGGAGGTGCGGAACCGGGTGGCGCTCGAGGCCGGGGACATGCGGTCGTGGCGTGCCGCAACGCCATTCGAGGTGATTGTCTGTGCCGATTCATCCGTGTCGCACCTGCTGACGTTGGAGGACCAGCTGGCGACGTGGCGCACGGCCTTCGCCAACCTCTGCCCCGAGGGCATTTTCATCGTCGATGTCGTCATGCCCCAGCTGTTCGCCTATGCCGACTCGATGCAGACGCCACCGCGCAGCGTGGTCGAAATCGACCTCGACGCCGTCCACCCGGAAACGGGTACCCGCCTGATCCGCTACAAGACGACCCTCTATGAGCCGCACGAGCAGCGCGCACGCATCCGGTTTCTCTACGACAAGTTCACCGCCGGATCAACGGAACAGCCGGCGCGCTCGCTCAGCGATTTCGAGTCGCACGTCTACTTCCCACGAGAGCTGCAGCTCCTGTATCTGTGCACGGGCTTCGTCGTGGACGCGGTATTCGGCGACTACCGTCTGCGCCCGCTCCGCGCGACGTCGCGGCAGATGATCGCGGTCGGGCGACGGCCGGCGAAGTAGGCGTGGTGAAACGGTCGCGTTCGGAAGTGTGAACTGGACTGGATGGGTGGGACATCCGGTGACCACATCTGGCGGTCTGGATGAGGAACGTGGCCGTCCGATCGCTGGCCCATCACTGTGCGACAGGCGGCTATTGACGTCCACCATCCCAACGGACGTCCACTGGGCGAGTGGCCGCGGCCGCGGAACTCGTTTGCGCGTATAGCAATCACACACGCCGCGCTTTCCTGGCGTACCCCCTGCAACTCTCGAAATGCCTGCTGGTGGTGAGTGCCACCTCCGGTGCTCGCACCGCGCCTGACCTGGACATCGCGCGTGCGTCAGGAGGCCCCATGCGTTCGGCGTTCTTCGGGTTGTGCTGTCTCGCGGTTACGGCCCTTGCCGGCTGCAACCGGTCCGGGCCCACCGTACGAGACGCCTCCCAACCCCAATCATCGGGCACACCCGCGCGCTCGCGCGGATGCGACGATGTGCCCAACGCCGCGGCATTGAAGGCGCTTGTGCAGAACGCGCCATCGCAGAACGGCGATGCCGGCGGCCTCAACCACGGCAAGGCCATGTGGGCGGCGGTCACCAATCGTAACGGTGAACTGTGCGCCCTCGCGGTCTCGACTGATGACCCGGCCGCGACCTGGCCCGGCAGCCGCGGGATCGCAATCGCCAAGGCGTCCACCGCGAACGGGTTCAGCTCCGACACCGCGCCGATGTCGACGGCGCGGCTCTACACGTTGAGTCAGCCGGGGCATTCGCTGTGGGGCGCGGCGAACGGCAACCCGCTCAATCCGTCGTGTGCCGGAAGCGCCGTGGATCTCTCGACCGGCATCGGCAAGGTGTGCGGCGGGACGATCACCTTCGGCGGCGGCCTCGGACTGTACAAGGGGCAGACCCGGGTCGGCGGACTCGGCGTCAGCGGCGATACCTCCTGCACGGACCATGAGATTGCCAAGCGCGTCCGACAGGCGGCCGGGTTGGCACCCGCCAGCCTGCCGTCGGACGACATCGTCTACGCCGCGGTCGACGGACCCTCGCCGTTCGCCCATGCGATGTGCCCGAACACCTTCCGTGATGGAAAGAAACTCGGCGATGAGACTCCTGCGGACAAGGACTGACCGCGCACCGGCCTCGGCGCCGCGGCCGTATGCGACGCGCGTCGCCGCGCTCGGCGCGGCGGGGCTGATGCTGTTCGGCGTGAGCGGCTGCCGGCGTTCGGCCGCCACCGAGACGCAGTTCGCGTCGGCCAAGGCGCTCTCCGGCACCCTGACCAGCAGCGATCCCGCGGTACTTCAGCACGACGACGGGCAGTGGGTGATGCCGGCGAAGGACTACGCCGCGACGCGCTTCAGCGGGCTCACCGAGATCACCGCCAGCAACGTTCAGCAGCTCGGCGTGGCGTGGACCTTCTCGACGGGCGTCGTCGCCGGCCACGAGGCTGCCCCTCTGGTGGTCGGCGACACGATGTATATCGTCACGCCGTTTCCCAACACCCTGTATGCGTTCGATCTGAGCCGGCCCGGCGCCCCGATGCGCTGGCGCTTCGACCCGAAGCCGCTCGCGGCCGCGCAGGGTGTGGCGTGCTGCGATCTCGTCAATCGTGGTGCGGCGT
>DATIMU010000523.1:0-2150 GCA_035475015.1 Acetobacteraceae bacterium | reverse complement strand
GGCCAGTTTCCCTTCGCCGCCAACGGCCGGGCGCTCGGCATGGAGGCCAACGAGGATGGCGGCTTCGTCCGTATTGTCGCCCGCGCCGACGATCATCGCGTGCTCGGCGTCCAGGCGGTCGGCGCGCATATTTCCGAGCTGGTCGGCGAGTTCACCCTCGCCCTCGAAATGGGGGCGCTGCTCGAAGACGTGGCCGGCACCATCCACGCCCACCCGACCCTGACCGAGGCCTTCCACGAAGCCGCTCTCAAGAGCCTCGGCCACGCCATCCACATCTGAGGCGGGAGACACCACCATGCACGAACACGCCCATGCCGGGATGCGCAGCGAGTTCACCGAGGGCCACCGCCTGCCGCTCGGCAATCTGCCCGGCACGCGCTACCCGGACCCTCGCATCGAGGCGCTGGACAAGCGCTTCACCGCCAAGCAGGGCAACGCCGCCATCGAGCGCATCGCCACCGGCTGCCGCTGGTGCGAGGGGCCGGTGTATTTCGCCGATGGCGGCTATCTCCTGTGGAGCGACATCCCGAACAACCGGATGATGCGCTGGCTGGAGGAGGACGGGCATGTCAGCGTCTTCCGCACCCACAGCAACTTCTCCAACGGCAACACGCGCGACCGCGAGGGGCGCCTCGTCACCTGCGAGCACGACACCCGCCGGGTCACCCGCACCGACCATGACGGCCGCATCTCCGTGCTGATCGATAGCTTCCAGGGCAAGAAGCTCAACGCGCCGAACGACGTCGTCGTAACCTCCGACGGCGCGGTCTGGTTCACCGACCCGGGTTACGGCATCGACGGCCCCTATGAAGGCCACGCCGCCGACGCCGAACTGCCGCGCCACGTCTACCGCCTCGACCCCGCGAGCGGCCAGGCCAGCGTGGTCGCCGACGATTTCGCCCGCCCCAACGGCCTCGCCTTCTCGCCCGACGAGCGGCGCCTCTACATCGTCGACAGCGGCATCTCGCACGGCGGCCCGGCGCACATCCGCGCCTTCGACGTGAACGGCGCTCGGCTCTCCGGGAGCAAGATATTCGCCGACGACTTCGCCCCCGGCATGACCGATGGCGTACGCACCGACGCCGACGGCAACGTGTGGTGCAGCATGGGCTGGGGTGACCCGGCGGAGGACGGCGTGCGTTGCTACGAGCCCGGCGGCGCGCTCATCGGAAAAATCCATCTGCCGGAGGTCGCGGCCAATCTCTGCTTCGGCGGCAAGAAGCGGCACCGTCTGTTCATCGCCGCGAGCACTTCGATCTACTCGGTGCACCTGAACACGACCGGGGCGCAGCGACCCTGATTCTTCTCCATCGTCGGATGCTCCCGATTCGGAACCGTCGTGCTCGGCGAAGCCCGAGCACCCACGACTTGCTCCGGTGCGACGAGGAAGCCGTGGATGGCCGGCCTTCGCCGACCATGACGGGGAGTGGCATGGTGCCACCCTACGCCCGCCCCCGCCCGCCGCTCAGCACGCGCTCGACCAGCACGGCGGCGATGATGATCGAGCCGATGGCGGTTCCCTGCCAATAGGGCGAGACGTTCAGCAGGTTGAGCCCGTTGCGGATGAACACCATGATGAACACGCCGAACAGCGTGCCGATGATCGAGCCGCGCCCGCCGAACAGGCTCGCCCCGCCGATCACCACGGCGGCGATCGCGTCGAGCTCCAAACCCGTGCCGCCGATCGGGTCGATCGAGAGAATGCGCGAGGCAAGAAAGATGGTCGCTACCGCGCTCATCACCCCCGAGACGACGTAAGCAAAAATGCTCCACCGCGCGATGCCGAGCCCGGCGACCCGCGCCGCCTCGGGGTTGGAGCCGATGGCGTAGAGCGTGCGTCCGCCCTTGGCGTAGGTCAGGAACCACCAGCACAGCGCATAGACCACGACCAGGCACCAGAAGTTCAGCGGGATGCCGAGCAGCGTCTCCGACGAGAGCAAGCCGAGCTCGGGCGGCAGATTGCCGATGGAGTTGGCGCCGCTGAACACGTAGGCCAAGCTGCGGCCAATCGACATCATGCCCAGCGTCACCACGAACGGCGCGACGCGGCCGAAGGTGATGACCGCACCGTTGACGAACCCGGCGACCGCGCCCGCCCCCAGACAAGCGGCGACACCGCCAACCAGACCGAGCGAAGGAAAACTGAGGCC
>DATIMU010000522.1:0-5455 GCA_035475015.1 Acetobacteraceae bacterium | reverse complement strand
GCGGAACCGGCCGACATGCCGATCGCGGATCACCCGCGCCAGCCGCGCCAGCAGGATCGCGACCAGCGCTGTGCCGTCGAACAGCAGGAAGCCGTTGCGCAGATTGGCGAGCCACGTTGCCTGCTCGGCGGTCCCGACGATCGCGGGCGGCGTGGCGCCCGCACGCCAGACCGGGTCCTGCGCCAGCGCCATCACCGTCCGCCCGGCCTGAAAGTAGCCGAGCAGCGCCAGCACCGGCAGCAGGACGGCGACAGCCAATAGCGAGCTCCGCGCCCGGTCGTACCAGGGCTTCAGCCGCAACCAGAAATGCAGCCCGAGGCAGCCATGCGTCCAGGCGACGACCAGCAGGGCGAACTGCGTCCAGCCGAGGAACGGCGAGGCGACCCAAAAGGAATAGAGCTCCTGCGCGTAGCCCTTGTTCAGCCCAAAGACGGAAAACGCGATCCGCGTGCCCGCGAGGTGATTGGCCAGCAGCGGCGGCACGGCGAGCCCGAGCAGAAGCTGCGCCAGTTCGGACGCCGTCCAATGCAGCCGCCGCCGCTCGTAGAGCGCCCACAGGCCGAGCACGAAATGCAGGGTGAGCGCGGAATACAGCGCGGCCGTGCCGAGCACGCCCTGCCAGATGAATTTCTGCACCAGCAGCCCGCGCTCCATCCAGGCGAGCGAGACGTTGCCGAGCGCGTGGTTCACGAAATGCAGGAAGACGTAGGCGAACAGCACCAGCCCGCTGCACAGCCGCACCGAGCGGACGCGCGCCGGCACGAAGCCGCGCGGCGAGCGGGAACGTACCACCGCATTCAACGTCCCGGCCAGTCCCGCGCACGCGCTCATGGGTCCCTCATACACGCTCCCGGCATACATCCTCCCGGGGGTCCTTCGGACGCTTCCGCTTCTAGCCCGTCATCCCGTGGGCTAGGGTCGGGTCAATGCAGCAGCAGCCCCCGATCACGACCGATCTCGTCCTGCTCGGGGCCGGGCACGCGCATGTCGAGGTGCTGCGCCGGTTCGCCATGCGCCGCCAACCCGGCCTCCGCGTCACCATCATCTCGCGCGAGCCGCACACGCCCTATTCGGGGATGCTGCCCGGATTGATACGTGGCGAGTACGGCTTCGACGAGGCGCATATCGACCTCGCCCCGCTCGCCGCCGCGTCGGGGGCGCGGCTCATCATGGCGGAGGCGACGGGACTCGACCTCGAGAACCGCGCCGTCGCGGTCGCCGGCCGGCCGGACATCCCGTTCGACCTGCTCTCCATCGACATCGGCGGCCATCCCGCCATGCCGGGCCCGGGGGGCGTGCCGGTCAAGCCCATCGGACGGTTCCTCGATCGGCTGGCCGCGATCGAGGCCGAACTGGCGGACGGCGCACGGCTGGCCATCGCCGGCGCCGGGCCGGCGGGGACCGAGCTGGCCCTGGCGCTGGCGCACCGCTTCCGCGGACGCTTCCGACTGACGCTGGTATGCAGCGAGGCCGAGCCGCTTCCCGCCGCCCCCGTCCGCGCCCGCGCCGCCGCCCGCTCGGCGCTGGTCGAGGCCGGGGTCGAGCTGGCGTGCGGCGTGCAGGCCGGACCGTTCGCGGCGGGCGCCCTTGCGCTCTCGGACGGCTCGTTCCTGCGGGCCGACGAGGTGCTGTGGGCCACCGGCGTCGTGGCGCCCGCCTTCCTCGCCCAATCCGGCCTCGCCTGCGACGCCGCCGGCTGCGTCGTGGTCCGCCGCAGCCTGCGCAGCGCCAGCCATCGCTTCGTGTTCGCCGCCGGCGATTGCGCCAGTATCGCGGGTGCCGCGCGGCCCAAGGCCGGCGTATGGGCGGTGCGCGCCGGGACGCCGCTCGCCGCCAACCTGCGGCGCGCCGCGCGCGGCCGGCCCTTGCGACGCTGGCAGCCGCAGTCGCAGGCGTTGGTCATTCTCGGCCTCGGCGACGGCCGTGCCATCGCCTGGCGCAACGGGATCGCGCTGGAAGGCGCGCTGGTCTGGCGCTGGAAGGATCGCATCGACCGGCGCTGGATGCGGATGTACGGCCGGATGAAGCCGATGGCGGACAATCCCGCCGACCCGATGCGCTGCGGCGGTTGCGGCGCCAAGGTCGGCGCCGAGACCCTGCATCTGGCGCTCGCCGGCCTCGCCCGCACGCCGAGCCCCGACATCCTCGTTGCCCTCGACCACCCGGACGATGCGGCGGTGGCGCTGCCGCCGCCCGGCATGGCCGTGGTGCAGAGCGTCGACCATTTCCGCGCCTTCATCGACGACCCGTTCGCCTTCGGCCAGATCGCCGCCGCGCACGCGCTGTCGGATCTGCACGCGATGGGCGCCCGCCCCTGGACCGCGCTCGCCATCGCCGCCCTGCCCTACGCGCCGGGCGGCAAGATGGCCCGCGACCTCGCCGCGATGATGCAAGGGGCCATTTCGGTGCTGGAGGCCGACGGCTGCGCCCTGGTCGGCGGCCACACCGCCGAGGCCGCCGAACCCGCGCTCGGCTTCGCGGTGACGGGGCTCGCCGACCCGCGACGCATCCTGCGCAAATCGGGCCTGCGCCCGGGCGACGCGCTGGTGCTCACCAAGCCCCTCGGCACCGGCATCCTGCTCGCCGGCAACATGCGGGGGCTGGCCAAGGCGCGCTGGCTGGCGGCCGCACTCGACCAGATGCGGCGCAGCAACGCCGACGCCGCCCGCCTCCTCCTCGCGCACGGCGCCCGCGCCTGCACCGACGTCACCGGCTTCGGCCTCGCCGGCCATCTGCGCGAGATGCTGGATGCTTCCGGCGTCGCCGCGCGCCTCTCGCTCGCTGCCCTTCCCGCCCTGCCCGGCGCGCTCGAACTGGCGGCGCGCGGCGTCGAGAGCACGCTGGCGCCCGACAATCTCGCCGCCCTGCGGGGCGTGGCGACCCTCGGGAACGACGCGCGCTCGGCGCTCCTCGTCGACCCGCAGACCTCGGGCGGCCTGCTCGCCGGCATCCCGGCGGCGAATGCGACCGCTTGCCTCGAAGCCCTGACGGCCACCGGCCTCGCCGCGGCGATCGTCGGCGCCGTCGAGCCGCACGACGCCGCCCGCCCCTGGATCACGGTGGACTAGGGTCCGGTTGCTGATGCGTACCGGGAGGTTGTTTCGTCACTCGTAGCCAACCACGTCACCCGATTCTCCCAGGCCAGTAGGGCGGACTTCAGTCCGCCACCCCACAGACACCGAGAGAACCCGCAGCGTCAGTCAGGAAAAGGCGGCAAGCAAGGCGTCGGCTCCCACAGCCCGGCTACCAAGCGCAGCGGCAGCAGGTCCTCGTCGCGGCCGCCGCGGAGGAAGCGATTGTAATATTTTGCGGAAACTTTGCGAGCAGGTGCCGTGGTGGCGATAGAAGTCACTTACCCGGGCAAACTGGACCGATCGCCCGGCCTTCACCTCCTCGTATTCCCGGATCAGAAACCGCCATTTCTGAACGTAATTGCGCTCGACCGTCCGGTCGTAGCTGTTGTCGCGCATCGCGGGGTCGCTCCTTTGCAACGCCCCGCAATCAACGAATTAGCGAACCTCTACAGCAATGACGGCCGCGCCGGCTCGCAACCCCCCGCGAAGGCGGGTGTCCCGACCATCGTGCCGCGGTTGCCTCTGGCCCCTTCGAGACGGCCGCCTACCACGTCTCGATGTGTGGCCGCTTCTTGCCCTGACGTGATGGCGGCTTCGGAGCGGTGCGCAGGCCGCGTGCGATCCAGCGCCGTGTCTCGGCCGGGTCGATCACGTCGTCGATCTCCAGCACCGAGCCGACATGGATCGCCTTGCCGCGCGTGTAGAGCTCGTCGACATGCCGGCGATAGGTCGCGTCGCGCTCCACCGGATCGGCGATCGCCGCGAGCTCGTTGCGATAGGCGAGCCGCACCGCGCCCTCCAACCCCATGCCGCCGAATTCTCCCGTGGGCCAGGAGATGGTGAACCAGGGCGCGTGGAACGAGCCGGCCGCCATCGCCTGCGCGCCGAGCCCGTAGCCCTTGCGCAGCACCACGGTGAAGAACGGCACGGTGATGCTGGCACCGCCCACGAACATGCGGCAGACGCGACGCACTTGCGCGGATTTCTCCGCCTCCGGCCCGACCATGAAGCCCGGCGTGTCGCACAATGACAGGATCGGGATGTCGTAGGCATCGCAGAGCTGGATGAAGCGCGCCGCCTTGTCCGCCGCCTCGGCGTCGATCGCGCCGGCGAGGTGCATCGGGTTATTGGCGATCAGCCCCATCGGCCGCCCCTCGACGCGGATCAGCGCGGTAATCATGCCGAGACCGAACGCGGGACGCAGCTCCAGCACCGAGCCGGTATCGGCCAGCGTGTGAACGATCTTGCGAATGTCGTAGACGCGCAGCCGGTTCTCCGGGATCGCGCGGCGCAGCTCGCGTTGATCGGGACAGCTCCATTCGGCGACGGCGCCCTGGAAATACGCAAGGTACTGTTTCGCGACGGCGACCGCCTCCGCTTCGTCGCGCACCAGAACATCGATCACGCCGTTAGGCGCCTGCACGCTGACCGGGCCGACCTCCTCCGGCTTGAACACGCCGAGCCCGCCGCCCTCGATCATCGCCGGGCCGCCCATGCCGAGCGACGTGCTCTCGGTCGCGATGATGACGTCGCAGCAGCCCAGCAGCGCCGCGTTGCCGGCGAAGCAGCGACCGTGGACGATGCCGATGAGCGGGATGAGGCCCGACAACCCCGCGAAATTGCGGAAGGTCGGGATGTCGAGGCTGGCCGCCGTGGTGCTCTGCTTGTCGGTGTCGCCCGGCCGCCCGCCGCCGCCCTCCGCGAACAGCACCAGCGGCCGGCGAAACTCCTCCGCCAGGCGAAAGATGCGGTCCTGCTTCTTGTGGTTCATGGTGCCCTGCGTGCCCGCCAGCACCATGTAGTCGTAGGCGACCACCACGGTGGACGCCCGCTCCTCGCCGAACTCTTTTCCGTTGACCGTGCCGACACCGGCGCCCAGGCCGTCCGCCGGTGTCGTTCGCAACAATTCTTCCGTGGAGCGGCGAGTGCGTTGCGCCGCCAGCGCCAACGCGCCGTATTCGACGAAGCTGCCGGGATCGCAGAGATCCTCGACATTCTCGCGCACCGTGCGGCCGCCCTGCTTGTGCCGCTTGGCGACCGCCGGCTTGCGCGCGTCGTCGAGGGTCAGCGCGTGGCGCGCGATGCTCTCGGCGAGATCGGGGCGGATCGCGTCGAGATCGACCTCGCCGGCGTCGGCTTGCTCGGCCACCGCGACCTCGCGCGGCTCGATGAATAGCAGCGCCTGGCCGGGCATCAGCACGTCGCCGCGCGAGGCTGCCACCAGCCGGACCACGCCGCCGGCGACGGCGGGGATGATGTGCTCCATCTTCATCGCCTCGAGCACCGCGACCGGCTGGCCTTCGCGCACCTCGTCGCCCTCGGCCACCTCCAGCACGACAACCGACCCCTGCATCGGCGCGGCCACCGCCACGGTGCCCGGC
>DATIMU010000521.1:0-9151 GCA_035475015.1 Acetobacteraceae bacterium | reverse complement strand
GGCGGCGCGGCGGGCAAGCTGCGTCGCCACGCTGGGCAGGAACCGGGCCGCGATCTCCGCCCCCGTGATGGCAGAGCTGGCCTGCAATCCGTCGAGCACCGGCAACAATGTTTCCTCCTTCCGGAGCACGGCCTCCGCGCTGTCGCCGTGGACCATTCCCACTGTGCCGGGATCGGGTGCGCCGAGTTCCGCACGCAGCTCGGCGTCGAGCGCCAATCGCGATGCCGGGACAGGGCTGAAGGCGGCGATGTCGCGCTCCCACCCCGGGCCGCCGACCAACAACAGATAGCCGGCCGCCACCGCGCAAGCCGCGACGCCGAACCACCGTAGCGCCCGCAGCCGCTCGATGCGCAGCAATCGCGTCGGGTCGCCCGTGAGAACCGGCGCGAGATCGGCCGCGACGATGAGCCGCGGCAGCAGCCAGCGCGTCGTGGCGGCCGCGACGAGGATGCCAGTCATGGAGAACAGCCCAAGCTGCGACAATCCGGGAAATCCCGAGAAGAGCATCCCGGTGAGCCCGATGGCCGCGGTCAGCACCGCCAAGGTGAAGGCCTGGCCGATGCGCCGCAGGGTGGCAGGCGCGGCTTCCAGCTGCTTGCGATGGCCGATTAGCAGAACGGGATAATCGACTGTTACGCCGAGCATGGTGACGCCGAAGCCGAGTGCGACGCCGTGGACGAAGCCAAAGACCAACTGCACGGCGAGCGCGGCGGCCGCGAGGCCGAGCAGGATCGGGATGGCGATGGCCGCGATCACCCAGCCGGAACGGAAGCGCCACAGCAGCAGCCCGGCGACGAGGATCGTCGAGGCGATCGAGATCAGGGTCACGTCGCGATGGATGGCGCGGGCGGCGTCGCGCGAGAAGATCGCCGGGCCAGAGGCGAGCAATCGCGCATTGCCGGGATTGCTGGCCGCGAAGGCACGCTCGATGGCTTGGCTCGCCTGTTCCTCGGCCGACAGGTCCATGCCGCCGGCGCGCGTCTTGGCGAGGATCAGCGCGCGGTCCCGGCCGGACGCGAACCACACGCCGTCGACCGAGCGGATCTTGCTGGCACCCGCCCAGTTCCGCGCAAGGGTGAGGAACGCGCCGGTCGGGTCGGCCAGCCCGAACCGGGAGACCAAGGGAGAGGCTGAGGATTGCAGCAGGCGAAGCAGGCGCTGCATGTCCTCGTGCAGGGTCGGAACGGTGAAGGACTGCGGCGTCGTGCCGGCGGAGAGCAGGTAGCGGTGGCGGAACAGGAACTCCTGATCCGCCGAGCCGAATCCCGTCCCCTCGCCGTTGTTGACCAGCTCGAACAGGCCGCTGTGGTCGAGCGCCGCGGCCATCGAGCGGCTGATGCGGGCCAAGTTGGCCGGAGGGGCGCCTTCGACACCAAGCAGGATCAGGCTGGTGGCCGGTCCAGACCGCAACTCGCCCATGAGGAAGCGTTCGGCCTGGGTGCGGCCCTGCGGCAGAAGGTCCGTCATGTCGGTGCGCAGCTCGATATGCGTCAGCACGGCGAACAGCAGGATCGCCACCGCGGCCAATGTGCCGACAATCGCCAACCCCCGGCGGAGCCTGGGCCGGATTTCACGCACGGCCACGGTCAAGAGGCAGGTCGGATCGTCATCAACGACTGGTCCCCGTTCGCTTGGACAATGCGCACGGAGCGCAGCTCGGTTCCAGTTCCGTCCACGGTGACCTGCCGGAGCAGCTCCTTGAGCGCCTTGTCCCGTGGCGCCAGGGTCAGCTGCCACGCCGCCGGCGTACCCTGCATCGCGACGCCATAGGACCGCCGCAGGGTGGCGAGATCGCCAGAGAGGGTGCCGCGCACTGCATCGACCAACCCGCGCAGCGACGGCTCGCTGTCGAGTTCGATGATCCGGGGAGGCTGGTCGTCCGCGATGATCGAGAGCCGGTCACCATCCACCATCAGGCTTTCCCGGTTCGGACCGGTCGTGGTCTTCTCCAGGTGATCCGGCCGGCGATAGACCAGCCAGCCCTCGCTGCGCACCGGCTCGGTGAGGGCGGCGATGGTCTTCTCCTCGGTGAAGCTGGCGCGGCTCGCGGGCACCGCCGCGAGGCGGCTCATCAGCGCATCAATCGGTGACGGCGATGGCTGGGCCGCGGCCGGGACGTTGACCAGAGCGAAAAGCGTCACCAGCACCCGTCGCCGCTGCCACATTCGGCCGTTGCTCCCAAAAATCGTAGAAATTGAACCAGTTATACGGGTGTTCTCGGCAATGCGTGGCGAGCCGGGTCGCATAGCGCTCGATCCATCGTCGCATCGCCGCCGGGCGCGGTCCGTGATCGGGCTCGATCCGGTCGGCGAAGGGCTCGATGACGACCTGGTAGTCACGTAACCCCCGACGGAGACCGAAGAACAGGACCACCGGCACCTGCAACGCCGCTGCGAGCGCCAGTGGTCCGGTCGGAAACGGCGCGGGCGAGCCAAGGAAGTCGGCCGAGGCGAAGCGTTGCGCCCCGGGCGGCGCCCGGTCGGCGAGGATACCGACGATCTCGCCGCGCGCCAGGCTCTCGCGAACCCGCAGCATCGCCGTGGGGCTGCCGATCTCGATCACGTCCTGGCGGATCGCCGGGTCGAGCGCCTCCATGAAAGTGCTGAGCGCGGCCGTCGTGCCGCGGTACATCAAGGCCCGGACCGGCACCGGCGAGCTTCGTCCAAAGGCGCGCAGCACCTCGAAGCTGCCGAGATGGGAGCCGAGCAGGATGCAGCCGCGCCCCGCCGCCAGGGCCGCTTCCAGACAGTCGAGCCCGTGCACCGCGATGCGGAACCGTTCGGCCCGGTTCGCGAGAAAGCAGATGCGGTCGAGGGTCACACAGGCGAACGTGAAAAAGTGCCGCCAGACCTCCCCGATGCTGGCTGGCCGGCCAAGAACGCGAGCAAGATAGGCGTGCGAGGCCGCCCGGGCGCGGGACAGCGTGACGAAGAAGTAGGCGGTGATCGGGACCAGTAGGACCTGCCCCACGGGCCAGCCAAGCCGCAGGGTTAGCCAGATGATGAGCCGCACCAGCGCGGGGCTGCCATGCTCCTTCTCGCGGGTCCATCCCTGCTCCGCCGTCACGGTCGCTCGGGCAGCAACGCCCGTCCCCGCAGGACATCCCGCTCGCCCACACGGCAGACGAAATCGAGCCGCCCGCCGGGTGCTTCCGACCATTCGACCGCGACCTCCTGCCCCGGCAGGACGGGCGAGGTAAATTTCACCGAAGCCAGGCGGACGGGTCCGGCGGGACTGACGGGTCCGGCGGGACTGCCGAAGGGCAACGAGAGAACCTCGTCGAGCAGGACTACGCCGGGGACCACCGGCCGTCCCGGAAAGTGCCCGGCCAGCGACGGATGATCGAGCGGAACGGCGAAGCGCGACGCGGGCACCCCCTCAGCCCTCGTCCAACCGCGCCCGCAGGGCGGCCAGCGCTTGCTCGGGCAGCTTGCCCGTCGCGTTGCGCGGGAGCGCATCGACCTGAACGACCCGGCGCGGCAGGAACACCGGGTCGACCCGGCCGCGCAGGGCCGCCATCACCGACTGGGCGGTGAGGCCGGGTGCCACGACGAACGCGAGAAGCCGTGCCGTCGGCCGCGCCTCGAGATCGTCGGGTGCCACGAACATCCCGTCCGACACCCCCTCGATGCTCGTCAGGATATGGTTCAACCCGGCGAGGGAGGTGCGGCGGCCGCCAAGCTTGACCACGTCGGTGCGACGCCCGAGCAGCCGGAAACGAACGCCGTCCAACCGCTCCACGAGGTCGCTCAGCGGGTAAGGTTCGGCGAACGGACCGGTGACGAGCATTCCCTCCTCGCCGGTCCGCGTCCGGCTCGCGTGCAGACGGACGCGGGGATAGGCGGTCCAGACCTCGCCGGCGACCGTGCGACGACTGGCGATCGAGCCCACTTCGGTCGCGCCGAAGATCTCATGGACCTCCGTACGCCACCGCCGCTCGGCCTCGGCGGCCAAATCCGCGTAGAGCGGCGCCGTGGCCGAGATCACCCGGTCCAGCGCCGGCAATGCCGCCGCCGCCTGCAGCAGGGCGCGGATCTGCAGCGGCGTGGTCACCAGAATTCGCCGATCGGGGACCGCCTCCAGCGCGGCGCGCATGTCGCGTGGGAAGAATGCCGGGCCGCACCAGCTCGAAGCCGGCGCGTGCAGTGGCAGCAGGACCGTGGTCTCGAAGCCGTACATATGCTGCGCCGGGACGGTGCCGACGATGGAGGCGGGCTGCCCGGCACCCATGCGGAACCGCCGCCCCGCGTCGCGGCTGCGAGCGACCAGGGCGCCCCACGGCTTGCGATGCGCGACCGGTTCTCCCGTGCTGCCGGAGGTGAACACGACAGCGGCGAGTTGCGTCGCGCGGATCGCTGGGCAGTCCAGGTCGGCCGACCCTGGATGCGCCACGCGGGCCACCGGGTGCTGTGGCAGCGGCCCTGCGACGTCGGGCTCATCTGACAGGGCGTAGACTCCGGGATAGGCAGCGGCCATGCCGCGCAACCGATCAAGCGAACGGTCGCTCGAGAGCAGACTGACTTGCCCACGCAGCAACCCAGCCGCGAAGGCCAAGGCAAAGCAATAGCGGTCCTGGCACAAATTGACGACGTGGGTTGCCTCGGGCAGCCCAGCCGCGAGGTGCCGGGCATCGGCGAGGAAGGTACCTGCGGTCACGTCGCCATCCGGCCGGCGAAACACTATTTCGTGCGACGGGCGGCCGATCAGCGGCACAAGCGGGTCGTAGACCGCGGACGCCAAAGCACGACCGCGCGACCCATCACAGCGCAACCCATCACAGCGCAACTCTGGGCGACGAATGGACATCCGGGCCTAACGCGATCTCGCCAGGTAAGACCGCCTACTTTGTGCGGAATTCTTCGATATGGCGAGCGAGATCGCGCAGCGAGGCGAAAATCCGGTGGTTGCGCTCGTCGTCCGATTTCAGTTCCAGCCCGTAATTACGCGAGATTGACAGGGCCAGCTCCAGGGCGTCGATCGAGTCGAGACCCAGTCCCTCCCCGAACAGCGGCGCGTCCGGGTCGATCTCGTCCTCGGTCATCTCGAGATGGAGCGACTCGACGATGAGCCGCGCGATCTCGGGCTCGAGGCTTCCTGCGGCGCTGGCGGTCATCGGCACTTTGACAATATGGCTCGGGTCTCTGAGAGCTTCGGCATGACCCTTTGTATAATGGATGAATGGGCACCGGCAACGGGCTGACCTGAATGAACCAAAAAGTTGTGGAGCGACGGACGGATCTGCTGGCCGTCAATCAGCTTTTCTACGACCGGCTGTGGGCCAGGGCGAGGCTGGCGCGGCCCGATCGGTTCTCGACCTGGCCCCTGGTCCGCTCCCTCCTGACCGGGGCACCGACGCGGCTTGAGATCGCGCCCGGGCTACGTCCCCGCCTGCCCATCCAGGGAACCTGCTTCCTCGACATCAGCCTGCCCGCCCTCACCCGCTTGCACGAGCAAGGCGGCGTCACCGCTTGCGGCACCGCCTCGGCGCTACCGCTGCCCGACCGGCATTTCGGCCTGCTCTGCGCGCTCGACGTGGTGGAGCACGTCGAGGACGACGCGGCGGCCCTTGCCGAGCTGGCGCGGGTCGCGCGGCCGGGCGCGATCCTGCTGCTCTCGGTTCCGCTGCATCGCTCCGCTTGGTCGGCGTTCGACGAGATCGTCGGCCACGGCCGGCGCTACGATCCAGGACAATTGATGAGCGCGCTGACCCAGCACGGCTTCGTGGTGGAGCGCAGCGCGGCGTTCGGGATGCGGCCCCGCTCGTCGCGCCTGCTGGCGCTCGGGATGTGGTTCCTCGCCCGCCGACCGGCGCACGCGATGAAATGGTACAACCGGCTGCTGTTTCCGCTTGCGCTGCGGCGACAGAAGCCGCTCACGCTGCAGGACGGCCTGGTGGAGATGAACGCGGTGCAGGAAGTCTTCCTCGTCTGCCGCCGGACCGCCGGCGACCCGCCGCTCAACCCCGTAGCAGCGCCGTCGTGATACGTTCCCGGCTGAGCGGCATCTCGCGAATGCGGGTGCCGAGCCCGTGCGCGACCGCGTTGCCGATCGCCGCGGCGGTCGGACCGAAGGTGCACTCGCCCATGCCGAGCGACGGATGCTCGGGCGCCGCGATCAGCTCGGTGGTGATCTCGGGCACCTCGCTGAACCGCAGAATGGGATAACTGTCCCAATCGAGTGAGGTCACGCCCGCCGCGCCGAGCGTCACCTGCTCCTTGAGGGTGACGCTCGCCGCGTGCACGATGCCGCCCTCGAGCTGGTTGCGCGCGCCGTCGGGATTGATGACAAGGCCAGCATCCGCCGCGCACCACACCCGGCGCAGCCTTACCTCCTCCCCCACGTCCAGCTCGACGATCACGGCGGCGTAGGCGGCGCGGTTCTTGTATCGCGAGAACCCCATCCCGAGCCCGCGCCCGGTGCCGGCCGGGCCGCGCGACCAGTTGGCAAGCCGGGCCACCGTCTCGATCACCCGCCGCGCCCGCGGCTCGGACATCATGCCGAGCCGATAAGCCACGGGGTCCTGGCCCGCGCGCTCGGCCAGCTCATCAATGAATCCCTCCATCGCGAATACGTTGGGCAGCGCGCCCAGCCCGCGCATCGCAGAGGTCCGCACCGGCATTCGCGTGACCAGGTGGTGCAGCACACGCTTCACCGGGATGTCGTACAGCGGCATCGCGTTCCTCGTGCCGCCGCCGCCATTGGCTTCCGGCGGGTCCTGCGGCTTGGGCTCCCGGGCGGGCGTCGGCAACGCCTCGGCCGCCAGCATGTTGCCGCCGCTCGACGGTCGCGAGACGTGGGTACCGGCCCAGATCTCCGCCATCCAGTCCGTCGGCCGGCCATCCTCGCCAAGCCCAGCGCGCAGCGAGATCGACATGGCGGTGCTGAACGGCTCGAAGGCGAATTCCTCCTCGCGGCGCCATTGCACGCGGATACAGTGATCCGGCACCTGCATGGCGATCAGCGCGGCGTCGAGTGCCACGTCATCGGCGCCGTTGTGCCCATAGCAGCCGGCGCCCTGCACATGGCGCACGGTGATCCGTTCGCGCTCGATCCCGAGCACGTTAGCGAGCGACTGGCGCAGCGGGTAGACGCCCTGCGTATGGCTCCAGACCGAGAGGCTCCCCGCACGATACTCCGCCAACGCGCAGGACGGCGCCAGCGCCGCATGGGCGACGAACGGTCGCGAATAGGTTGCCCGCATCACCTCCGGCGCATCGGGCGGCGTCGGCGGCTCGCCGACGATGCGCTCGATCGCGGGCTGGCCGACGAGCGAGGCCGCCTCTTGCTGATCGGGCGTGAATTGCCGGGCATTCTCCCAGGTCGCATGGTCCGGCACGGACGCCGCTGCGCGCTGTACGGCGGTCTCGTCCTCGCCGACAAAAGCGCAAAAATCGCCCACCCGCACGATGCGGAACGCGCCGCCGGCCGCGCGGCGCACGGCCGCCTCGTCGAGCACGGTCAGTCGCGCGCCGCGGCCGGGCTGGCGCAGGATGCGGGCGTGCAGCAGGTCGGGCCGCGTCATGTCGTGAATGAACGCCGCACCGGTCAGCTTCGCCGGCAAATCGAGCCGTGGAGCGCTGGTGCCGACGATCCGGTACGATCCGTACGGCTTGCGCGGCGCGGTGCCTTCGGCCTCGCGCGCCAAATCGGCCTCCTGGACAAAACTCCAGTAGTCATGGCCGGTCGGCGCGTCGCCGCGCATGAACGCGCCATCCTCGACGGTGAGTTCGTCGGGGCTGCAGTTCAGCCGCTGCGCCAGCCGGTCCAGCACGCGCGCCCGCACCTCGGCGGCGATCAGCCGCACCGAGGCGCCGGAGACCTCGATCGACTGGCTGCTGGTCGTCGAGCCCTCATCGGGGGCGTCGGCCGTATCGCCCGAGAGCACGCGCACCCGCCCGAGTGCGACATCCAGCTCCTCGGCGGCGATCTGCGACAGGGCGGTGATGATGCCCTGCCCCAGCTCCACCTTGCCCACCGCGAGACGCACGGAGCGGTCCGCGTCGAAGCGTATCCAGCGGTCGAGGCGCCGGTTGTTGACCACGCTGAGCGGCAAGGTCTCGCTCATGCCGAAACACCCTCCCGCAGCGCGACGGCCGCGCGTTCGACCGCGCGCAGGATGCGCGTATGCGCGCCGCAGCGACACAGATGCCGGTCCAGCGCCACGACGATCTCCTCCCGACCGGGCGCGGGATTGCGGTCGAGCAGCGCCTTGGCGCTGACCACGATGCCTGAGAGGCAGTAGCCGCACTGGCCGGCCTGCTCGTCGAGGAATGCCGCGATGAGCGGATGCGCCGCCAGCCCCTCGATGGTCGTGATGTGGCGGCCAGCGATGCTGCCCACCTCCCGCGAGCACGCGTACGCCGGCTCACCGTCGACCAGCACCATGCAGCTGCCACACTGTTCGAGCCCGCAGCCGTAGCGCGAGCCCTTGAGGTCGAGCTCGTTGCGCAGCACGTCGAGCAGCGGCGCGGTCGCCTCGGATGCGACCTCCACCGACTGCCCGTTGACCTCGAATCGCGTCATGGCGCTCAGCCTTCGGCCCGCATCTCCGCGAACACCTTGCGCGCGGTAATCATCGCTTCGCGCACCAGCGGCAGGCCGACATAGCCGCTCATGTGCATCAGCACCTCAATGAGCTCGTCCTCGCTCCAGCCCTCGCGCCGCGCCATGCGCAGATGAATAGCCAGTTCGGGATCGCGGCCCATCGCGGTATCGGACACCACACAGATCAGCGTGCGTGTCTTCACGTCGATGCCCGGCCGGGTCCACAGCATTCCGAACACCGCCTCGGTCGCGTAGTCGCCGAACTTCTTCATCGTGTCGTCGGTGTAGACGGTCTTGTCCATGCGCTCGACGTAGGCATCGCCCATCAGCCGGCGGCGCATCGCGCGGCCCTTCTCGTAGGCTTCGGTGTTGGCCATCTCGCTGTCCCCCATCCCTTTACGCGACTGTAGCACCCTGTCAGGGCGGCGCGGCAAGGCCGGGTTCCCGGACGAGAATCGTCAGTTTCAGGCCGGGCTGACTGGCCAGATTGAACGTCACCTGCTCGTAGCGGAGAAATCCGTCCGCCGGGTGCTGGAAAGTCCGCTCGCCGCCTTCCCGTCCGAGAATGCCGTGCTGCTCCCAGAACCGCGCGAACTCGGCGCTGTCC
>DATIMU010000520.1:0-2522 GCA_035475015.1 Acetobacteraceae bacterium | reverse complement strand
AGCGTGGTGGTGCGCGAGGCGATCCAGCGCGAGCGGTTCCGCGGGGGACAAATCTTCTGCGTCGTGCCGCGCATCGAGGATCTGGGCCGCATGGCCGAGCGCCTGCGCGAGATCGTCCCCGAGGCGCGCATGGCGCAGGCGCATGGCCGCTTGGCACCCACCGAGCTCGAACGGGTGATGACCGAGTTCGGCGACGGCAAGTACGATATCTTGCTCTCGACCAACATCGTCGAGAGCGGCCTCGACATGCCGGCGGTGAATACTCTCCTCATTCACCGCGCGGACATGTTCGGGCTGGGGCAGCTCTATCAGCTGCGCGGCCGGGTGGGGCGCGGCAAGCAGCGCGGGTACGCCTATCTCACCTGGCCGCAGAATCACCGACTGTCGGTCGCCGCCGAGAAGCGGCTTACCGTGATGCAGACGCTCGACGCGCTGGGTGCCGGGTTCACTTTGGCCTCACACGACCTCGACATTCGCGGCGCCGGCAACCTGCTGGGCGACGAGCAATCGGGGCATATCCGCGAGGTCGGCATCGAGCTCTATCAGCAGATGCTGGAGGACGCCGTCGCCGAACTGCGCGCCAGCGAGGGCCGCCGGCGCTCGGAGGATCGCGACTGGACGCCCAATATCAGCCTCGGCCTGCCGGTGCTGATCCCCGAGGCCTATGTGCGCGACCTGCCGGTCCGGCTCGGGCTCTATCGCCGGATCGGCGGCCTCGCCTCCGACGCCGAGACCGAGGCGATGGCGGCCGAGCTGGTCGACCGCTTCGGCGAGTTGCCGGGCGAGGTGGACAACCTGCTGCAGGTGGTGGCGCTGAAGCGCGCCTGTCGCGAGGCCGGTGTGGAGAAGCTGGAGGCCGGGCCGAAGGGCATGGTGCTTAGCTTCCGCGGCAACGCCTTCCGCAACCCCGCCGGGCTGGTGACTTGGCTGTCGACCAAGGGTGGGCTGGTGCGGCTGCGGCCGGATCACAAGCTGGCGCTGGTGCGCGAAATGGACGTGGCGACCCGGCTGAAATTCGCCCGCGACATCCTCGGCAGCCTGACCCAGATCGCCGGGCAGGCGAAGGCGGCCTGAGGCCGGCGCGCAACGCCAAGCAGACACGAGCCGCGCCAGCCGACGCGAAGGAGAGCCATGCCCGCGCCCATCGAGGATTACGCGCTGATCGGCGATTGCGAGACCGCGGCGCTGGTGGGCCGGGACGGTTCGCTCGACTGGCTCTGCTGGCCGCGCTTCGACAGCCCGGCCTGTTTTGCGGCCCTGCTCGGCGGCCCGGAGAACGGGCGGTGGCTGGTCGCCCCGACCGAGCCCGTGATGCGTACCAGTCGCGCCTACCGGGGCGATACGCTCGTGCTGGAAACCCGGTTCGAGACGGCCGAGGGCGCCGTCCTGCTGACCGACTTCATGCCGTTGCGCGGCAGCAACTCGGACGTGATCCGCCGCGTGTCCGGCCTGCGCGGCAGGGTGCGGATGCGCACCGAGATGGTGATCCGCTTCGACTACGGCCGGACCGTGCCCTGGGTCAGCCGGCTGGCGGACGGCACGCTGCGCGCGATCGCCGGGCCGCACATGCTGATCCTGCAGGCCGACACGGAACTCCACGGCGAGGGCCTGTCCACCGTCGGCGACTTCACCGTCGGGCCGGGCGAGACGGTCAATCTGACCCTCACCTACGGCCCGTCGCACCTACCGCCGCCGGCGGCCGTCGACCCGGAGCGGGCGCTGGCGGACACCGACAAGTATTGGCGGAACTGGGCGGCGCGCTGCACCGTCGGTGGCCGATGGAGCGAGCCAGTTCGGCGATCGCTCATCACGCTGAAGGCGCTGACCTATCGGCCGACCGGCGGCATCGTCGCGGCGGCGACGACCTCGCTGCCCGAGCTGATCGGCGGGGAGCGCAACTGGGACTACCGGTTCTGCTGGCTGCGGGATGCCACTTTCACCCTGCTCGCTCTGATGGGCGGCGGCTACTACGACGAGGCCTGCGCCTGGCGGGACTGGCTGGTGCGCGCCGCCGCCGGCAGCCCGGCGCAACTGCAGATCATGTACGGCCTGGCCGGGGAGCGCGATCTCGCCGAGCGCACCTTGCCGTGGCTGCCGGGCTACGCCGGCTCCCGGCCCGTCCGCATCGGCAACGCGGCCGCCGACCAGTTGCAGCTCGACGTATTCGGCGAGGTGGCCGACGCCCTGCACGCCGGACGCAAGGGCGGGCTGCCGCCCAGCGATGCCGCCTGGGCCCTCGAATGCGCCCTGGCGAAACATCTGGCGGGGGCGTGGACCCAGCCGGACGAGGGGATCTGGGAGGTGCGTGGCCCACGGCGCGACTTCACGCACTCCAAGGTGATGGCCTGGGTGGCGTTCGATCGTGCCGTCAAGGCGGTCGAGAACTTCTCCCACGCCGGTCCGGTCGATCACTGGCGCGCGCTGCGCGATCGTATCCACGAGGAGGTCTGCCGCCGCGCCTACGATCCGGCCCAGGGCAGCTTCGTGCAGTCCTACGGCGGACGGGAGCTCGATGCGAGCCT
>DATIMU010000519.1:0-9878 GCA_035475015.1 Acetobacteraceae bacterium | reverse complement strand
TTCGTCGCCATCGTCGATCCGTTCGACACCTTGCCGCTTTCGCCGCCCTTCGATCGCGCGCCGATCGCCACCAACGCGCGCTACTCCTTCCCCGCCCTGGCGCGCTCCGACAAATTCGACAGCGCGGTGTTCGGCTCCTCGACCAGCCGCTTGCTGCGGCCGGCAATGCTGAACCCCGAGTTCGACGCGCGCTTCGCCAACCTCGCGATGAACGCGGCGACCGCCTACGAGCAATCGCGGATGCTCCAGGTGTTCGTGCGCGCCCACCCCGATGCGAAAGCGGTGATGATCGGGCTCGACGACATCTGGTGCCTGACGCGCACGCAGGTGCTCTACACGCCGCGCCCGTTCCCCGAATGGATGTACGGCGAGAACCGGTGGGCGGGCTACACGCAGCTGCTCAATCTCTACACGGTCGAACAGTCGGGCATCCAGTTCGCGACGTTGCTCGGCCTCAAGCCGGAAGTGTACGGACGCGACGGCTATACCAGCTTCGTGCCCGACGACAGCGAGTACGACCCGGCGCGCGTCGCGGCGCATCTCAGGGAGGTCGCGCGGGCGATGCCGAAGGACACCGCTCCCGTTTCGGCCGCCGGCCTGCCCTACCCGGCAATCGACCTGCTGCGCGACGATCTCGCGGCGATCCCGGCGCAGACCACGAAGATCGTGTTCTTCGCGCCGCTCAACCACGTTCTGCAGCCGGTCGCGGGCAGGCTTCTCGCCGAATGGAACGAGTGCAAGCAGCGCGTCACGTCGATGGCGGCGCGAACGCCGAATACCGTCGTGGTGGATTTCATGATCCCGAGCCCGATCACCAGCAACGACGACAATTACTGGGACTCGGCGCATTACCGCGTCGCCATCGCCGACCGGCTGGCGCGTGACCTCGCGGCGGCGGCGAAGGGCAAGGCCTCGCCAGACGGCGACTACCGCCTGCTCAGCCCGGCGATCGCGGCGCGCTGAGCAGTTCCGCGAGCAGCGCCTCTATCTGGTCCGGCTGCTCCCAACCGAGGGTCACGCCCAGCACCGCGACGTCTTCCCGGATTGCCGCCGGGATGCGAACCGCGTCCTTCGCGGTGGTGACGGGCAGCGCATCGAGGTAGGCCGCCTCGGCGATCATTCCGGCAAGTTCTGCCTCGCCGTAGGGGTGATGGTCGGGGAACGGCCGCCGGCCGACCACGACGCCGCCGACCGCCTCGACCGTCGCGAAGAATTTTTCCGGGCGGCCGATGCCGGCAAAGGCGAGCACCCGCCGGCCCGCGAGGTCCACCGCGTCGGCAACCGGCACGAGGCGCGCGCGCAGCACCGGCAGCGACGGCGGCAGCGCGCGCGCCGCACCCGCCTCGTCGGCGCCGATCAGCACCGCCGCCCGGCAGCGCGCCGCGCCGGCGGCGATCGGCTCGCGCAACGGTCCGGCGGGCAGCACACGGCCGTTGCCGAAGCCGTAGCCGCCATCGACGACGAGGAAGGAAAAATCCTTGTGCAGCGTCGAGTTCTGCAGCCCGTCATCCATCACCAGCGCCTCGGCGCCGGCGGCGACCGCGGCGCGGGCGCTGGCGGCGCGATCGGCACCGATCCAGGTCGGCGCCACCTCGGCCAGCAACAGAGCCTCGTCCCCGACCTCCGCCGCCGCGTCGCCCGGGCGCGCCCGATGCACCCCCCGCGCGCGACCGCCGTAGCCGCGCAGCAGGCAATGCACCCGCACCCCGCGCGCGGCGATCCTCCTCGCCAAGTCGAGCGCCAGGATGGTCTTGCCCGCGCCGCCGACGCTCACATTTCCGCAACAGATCACCGGGACGGAAGCACGCCAGCCGGGGCGCGCGACGCGGCGGGCGGTGACCGCTGCCGTGGCCGACGCGACGGGCTGGAGCAAGCGCGGCAGCAACCCGTCGCGCCCCCAGAATTCCGGCGCGCGCCTCACCTCACGCGACCGCCGGCCGGGTTCCGGCCGCCATGAGGTCGAGCAGCGTCGATGCGGTGCGGCCCGGCAGATCGGCATAGCGCCCCGCCGCCCCGATTCCGGCCCGTCCGGCGGCGTCGCGCGCAGTGGGGTCATGCAGCATGGCCGACACCCACGCCGCCAGCGACGCCGCATCCGCCACGCGCGCGACGGCACCCGCCGCTTCCAGCACGCGCAGGATGTCGAGGAAATTTCCGGTATGCGGCCCGACCGCGATGGCGCAGCCGAGGCGCGCGGCCTCCAGCGGGTTCTGCCCGCCGCCGGGGGGAAGCAGGCTGCGACCGATGAAGGCGATCCGGGCGAGGCAGTAGAGCAGGCCGAGTTCGCCCAGCGTGTCGGCGATCCACACGCCGGCGGCGGGTGGCTCTTGGCCGAGTGAGCGTTGGGTTATCTTTTCGCGCGCGACCCCCTCACCCCGGCCCTCTCCCAAGGGGAGAGGGAGACGAAAAGCCCTCTCCCTCTGGGAGAGGGTTGGGTGAGGGCCGTTGCCCCCCGCGCGAAGCAATTGCTCGGCCTGCTCCGCGATCCGCCCTCCCCGCTCTGGGTGGCGCGGCGCGATGATGGTCAGCAGGCCGGGATGCGCCTCGGCCAGCGCCCGGTGCGCGGCGAGCACGATCGCCTCTTCGCCGGGATGCGTGCTGGCGGCGAGCCAGACCGGGCGGCCGCGCAGCTTTTCGCGCAGCCGCTCAAGCTCCGCCGGATCGACCGGCAAGGGCGGCGCGGCGAACTTCAGATTGCCCGGCACCGTGACGGCGGGCGCGCCGAGGGCCCGCAGCCGCTCGGCGTCGGCCTCGGATTGCGCCTCGATACGAGCGAACCCGCGCAGCAGATCGCGCGCCGGGCCGCGCAGGCGTCGCCACCGCGCGAAGCTGCGCGCGGAGAGGCGGGCGTTCAGCAGCATGATCGGCACGCGCCGGGCGCGGCAGGCCGCGACGAGATTGGGCCACAGCTCGCTCTCGACGAACGCCGCCGCGTCCGGTTGCCAGTGGTCGAGGAATCGGGCGACCCAGCCCGGCACGTCCAGCGGCACGAATCGGTGCAGCACGCGCCGCTCCAGCCCCAACTCGGGAAGGCGCAGTGCCAGCAGCCGCGCGGAAGTCAGGGTGCCGGTGGTCAGCAAAACGCCGGCATCGGGCGCCTGCTCGGCCAGCGCGGTCAGCACCGGGAGGATCGAGACGGTCTCGCCGACGCTGGCCGCGTGCAGCCAGAGCAGCCGGCCGGGCGGGCGCGGCGTCGGGTCGATGCCGCGCCGCTCGGGCAGGCGCGCGGCGATCTCCTTGCCTTGCCGCACCCGCGCGCGGAGCAGCAGGCGCAGGCCAGGTGCCGCGACCGTCGCCGCACCCGCCCAAAGCGGCAAGAGACTCATGCGCGCCGCGATCATGGCAGCGCCGGTAGCACGCGCGCCGGACTGGCGGAAGGCCACACCCGGCGCGTCCGCCGGACAACAGGCCGCCGCGCAACACTCCGGTCCGGGAAATCGCCGCCGCCATCAATGGGGTGCCACAATGATGGCGATCTGATCGACTTCCGAGTTGACGCAGACTTGCGGCATGTATATCGACGGAGAGGCTTGGCATGAAGCGTCAAGTCCTTCCCTCCAACGGCGAGTCCTTCGGGACATCACGCCTGCTTTATAATATATCGCTGCCCGATCGGCCCAGGTGTACTACCAGAGCACGATCATTTCGTACGGAATTATCTCGTCATCGTGAGCCGCTCTTGGGCGGCGTGGGCGATCCATCTAGCGGTAGCGCTTCCCGCGATGACGAACGGGGCAATTTGATGCGGTCGGACTCTGTATCGACTCGCCAACGGGATTTTATGACGGGTCAATTATGTGGCTTTCTATGGATAATAACCGACATACCGGCCGATTTTCTTCACCATTATTCGTGATGACGACAAGAACATCCAACCTTCCGTCACCTCCGATCCCCTTCTCCCACCTCAAGGTCCCTTTCCACTCCCACTCGGAGCCTTTGTCATGGCAACACCAGTAAACGGCATTTACGTACTACAAGGCATCGTGCCCGCCGACATCGCGGCCGCGCCTGTCGGCGTCAAGGTCGTCGACCTCTACAACGACAACGGCCAACTTTTCTCCGCGTCCCAGGTTGCCCAGATGGCGGCCGGGAACGGTCAGTTGCTCGGCTACTTCAGTATCGGGGAGGCGGAGAACTATCGGAGCTACTTCGCCTCGCTGCCGAAATCCGCCCTTGGCCCTGTCGATCCCTCATGGCCCGGCGACTATGAGGTGGCGTATTGGACGGATGCCTGGAAGACGGTTTCCACCAACTACATCGATCAGATGCTCTCGTTGGGCTACGAAGGGGCCTATTTCGACGTGGTCGACGAATGCGAGACCGCCTGGGCGAAGTCGCACGCGCCCGGCGGCGACGCCAAGGGCGCGATGGTCAACCTCGTCAAGTATCTGGCCGACTACGCCCACGCGAGGAATCCAAACTTCAAGATTTGGGTGAACACCTCGGGCTCGGAAGACATGCTGACGAATAGTACATTCGTCAATTCGATCAATGGCGCCTTCGAGGAGGAGTTGTTCTACCAGGACAGCGGCGCCCCGCAGCCGGCGTCGGAGACGAGCTACAATCTCGGGCTGCTGCACAATCTGGTCGCGGCGGGGAAATCCGTCGTCGCCATCGAATATGTCACTGGCGCGGCGAAGGTGGCCGACATTCACGCAAAGGCCGCCGCCGCTGGGATCGGCAGCTACATCGCCAGTCCGAACCTCGAGCTCAATGGCGTCGACAAAGAGGGGTTCGCCACCCTCTCCAATCCTACGACGCCCACGCCCCCATCCACACCGATCGACACCACGGCGCCTACGGTGGTCGGGATTGCCGCCGCGCCGAACTATGCGGATCTCGGCGTGGGCGGCCGTGCCACCATCACGCTGAAGTTCAGCGAGACGGTGAAGGTGACCGGCGTGCCGAAGCTATCGCTGAATGACGGCGGCAGCGCGACCTATGCGTCCGGCTCGGGCACCAATATGCTGTCGTTCAACTACACCGTCGCGCAGGGGCAGAACACGAGTGATCTCGCCGTCACCGGCGTGACGCTGCCCGCCGGCGCGAAGGTGGCCGACGCCGCCGGGCACGCCGCCAACCTCACCAAGGCAGTGGGCAATCCGAGCGGACGGCTGATGGTCGATACGCTGCGCACGCGCACGACCGTCCTCACCGGCACCGGCCAGACGGTCAATGCAGGCACGGGCAACGACATTGTCCGGCTGAGCGGCGGCAACGCGACGCTGGTGTTCCACGGTAGCAACAACGTCGCCTTCCTTGGCGGCACCGGCAATACGGTGAACGCGACGATCAACGACCAGTCCCACGGGCTCAACGTGTTCGTGCTGAACGCCGGCGTCGACAAGATCAGCGGCCTGGCCGCGGACCCGACGGCGGTGGTCGACCTGCTCGGCGGCGTCGGCGGCTACACCAACGTCACCCAGGTGCTCAGGGCGCTGACGACCGACCACGCCGGCGGAACGCTGCTGCCGCTCGGCGGCGGACGGTCCATCGACTTCACCGGCATCGCCCCCACCAGCCTGCACGCCGCCAACTTCAAGGTGGAATGAGGCGAGCGGCACTGGGCGGCTGGCCGCCACGGGCGCATCGGCGCCAGATGCGACAGGAACTCGGTGCAGGCGCGCCGTAGATCCTAGTCGGTAGCACCCACGGGCCGGTCCGAGGCGGCGAGTACGTCCCTCGGGCCGGTCACGCGGTCAGGCTCGGGAACACGAAGATGTCCGCCCCCGCCCGGGCGCGCCGATGCCGCCGAGTCGAAACGCGGGCCGGTGAGCGTCACGCACCCCGGCCCGGTGACCGCCGCCCTCACATTCGGCCGCACGCGCCCCCTGACGGTGACGGACGCCGCCCAGCCGATCCAGGTGGTGGGGTGACCTCCCTACCGAGTCTGCTGGATGGCGGACAGAATCCAGCGTCCGCCGGGCGAGCGCAGGAAGGTCCAGAGTTCGGTGGCGGTGACGTGCTCGTTCGGGCTGCCGTCGACGATGCGGCCGGAGGCGTCGCGCGTCACGTCGATCATCGAAAAGCGCATCGCCACGGTGGCGTATTCCCGCCCGTTCTCGGCCCAGGCTTCCGCGAGGTCGCCCTTCTCGAGCGTGACGTCGGTCACGGTGTTGCGCACACCGCGGCTCGACTGGTCGGCGAGCTGCTCGGCGAAGTAGCTGACCATTTCCGGTGTCGCGAGCGCGCGCAGGCCATTGAGATCCTGCGCGCTCCACGCGGCCTGGATTGCCTGGAGGTTCTGCTCGAACGCCTGATAGTCCGCCGGGCTGACGGCGATCGGCGGACCGCCCTGCCCGCGCGCGGGCATTCCGCTGCCCATCGACCCACCACCCATCGGCATCGGACGCGGTCCGGCGCCGGGCGGGGCGAAAAAGCTGCCCGCGCCGGCGAAGCTCGGCCGCGCGCCGCGGAAGCGCCGGACCAGCCAGCGCACCACCATGACGATCAGGAAGATCTGCAGCAGGAAGCCGAGGAAGCCGAAGCCGCCATTCATCCCGCCGAAAAATCCATGACCCAGCAGCAGCCCGCCGATCCCGGCGCCGACCAGCCCGCCGAGCAGGCCGGAGGTGAAGGCCGAGCGGGGCGCCGCGTATCCGGGCGCGCCATAGCCGGGGGCGGCGTAGCCCGGGGACGAGGGCGTATTCGGCGTCATGCTGCGCTGGAACGGCTGGGACGAGGGCGCGGTGCTGGTCGAGGGCGGCGCCGACCAGGTTCGCCCGCCCCGGCTGCCCATCGAGCCGCCGCCGCCGGCGCGGGCATCGGCAAGGCCTGGCGCCAGGGCAAGCGCCAGGGCGGCGAAGGCGGCGAGGACGACAGAGGTGCGGCGCATGGTTTCGCTGTTCCGTGATGGAAGGCGGGATATAGGGAGTCGATCAGGCTCCCGCCAGCGTCATGCCTTCTATTCGCAAAGTGGGGGCGTCGGTGCCCCGCTTGAAACGGAGATCGTTCGCCGGGGTGAGGTGGGCGAACATCTCGAGCAGGTGCCCCGCGATGGTGATTTCCGCCACCGGCTCGGCGATCGCTCCGTCACGGATCATGAACCCGGCCGCGCCGCGGCTGTAGTCGCCCGTGACGCCGTTGACGCCCATGCCGATCAGCTCCGTGACGTAGAGCCCTTCCTTGATGTCGGCCATCAACTCGGCGGGGCTGAGCGGGCCAGCCGCCATGTAGAGATTGCTCGCCGACGGCGAAGGCGGGCCGCCGGTGCCGCGCGCGGCGTGCCCCGTGGTCGCGAGGCCAAGCTGGCGCGCCGAGCGGCTGTCGAGCAGCCAAGTGGTCAGCACCCCGTCCTCGATGATGGCGAGCCCCCGGCTCGGCACCCCTTCGCCATCGAACGGCCGCGAGCGCAGGCCGCGCCGGCGCAGCGGATCGTCATGGACCATGGTTCCGGGGGGAAAGATCCTGCTGCCGAGCTTGTCCTTGAGGAAGGTCGTGCCGCGCGCCACCGAGGCGCCGTTGATCGCCCCCGACAGATGGCCCACCAGGCCGCCTGACACGCGCGGGTCGTATACCACTGGCAACTTCGCCGTCTTGGGCCGTCCCGGGTCGAGCCGGGCGATCGCGCGCTCGCCGGCATTCCGGCCGATCGCGGCGGCCTGCTCGAGGTCCGCGAGATGCACGGCGCTGGAATAGTCGTAATCACGCTGCATCCCGGTGCCCTGCCCGGCCAGCGCCGTGGCGGAAACCGAGTGGCTGGTCCGCACGAAGCGACCGGCAAATCCGGCGGAGGTGACGAGCACGATCTCGGCGCGGCCGTAGCCCGCCTCGGCGCCCTCCGAATTGTTGACGCCGGGCACCGCCAATGCCGCCTCCTCGGCCGCCGAGGCGCGTGCCACCAGCGCCTCGGTATCCGGCTCCGCCGCGTCGGCGAGGTCGAGCGGACCGGCGTCGGCCGGTGCCGCCTCGGCGGCGAGGCCGCCGTACGGGTCCTCCGGCACCACCCGCGCCATCGCTACGGCGCGGTCCGCGAGCTGCGCGAAACCCGCCGGGTCGACGGTGGTCGAGGAGACGATGGCCGAGCGGTTGCCGAGGAACACCCGCAGCCCGAGATCCCGTCCCTCCGACCGCTCGACGTGCTCGGTCTGGCCCAGCCGGCGCTGCACGCCGAGCGAGGTGCCGCCCACCAGCACCGCGTCGGCCGCATCCGCCCCGGCGGCGCGCGCCCGGGCGAGCAGATCCCCCAACAGGGCGATGTCGTCGGCCATGACGTCAGGCCGCCAGCGTGTCGGCGATCTCGGCGAGGCCGGGAACGCGCGCGGCCGGGCCGAGTGCGGCCAGTGTGGGCGTCGAGCGGAACACCCGCGCGGCGGCCCGGCGCACGTCGTCGGTGGTCACGGCGTTCAGCTTGCCGACCGTCTCGCCGGTGGGGATCACGCGGTCGAACACCTGGATCTGCCGTGCCAGCTGCTCGCAGCGGCTGCCGGTGCTCTCGAGCGACATCAGCAGCGACGCCTTCACCTGGGCCCGGGCGCGCGCCAATTCCGCCTCCGACACGCTCTCCTGCACCTTGCGCAGCTCCTCCAGCGTGACCGGCATCAGCTCCGCCGCCTCACTCTCGCCGGTCCCGGCATAGATGCCGAACAGGCCGGCATCCATGTAGGGCGCGGTGAACGAATACACCGAATAGACCAGCCCGCGCTTCTCCCGCACCTCCTGGAACAGCCGCGAGGACATGCCGCCGCCGAGCAGCGTCGAGAGCAGCAAGGTCGGGTAGTAGTCGGGATCGCCGTAGGCGACCGAGGGGAAGCCAAGCACGATATGCACCTGGTCGAGGTCGCGCGCCTCGCGGAACTCGCCGCCCCGGTAGAGGCCGGGGCTCACCGGCGGCGGCTTCACGCCCGGCAGATCGGCGAAGTGATTGTGCACCAGGTCAAGAATATGCGCGTGCTCCAGCCGCCCGGCGGCGGCGACCACGACGTTACTCGCCGGATAGTGCCGCCGCATGTACCCGGTCAGGGCGTTGCGCGACAGGCCGCGGATCACCTCCTCGGTGCCGAGCACCGGCCGGCCCATCGGCTGGCCGGGGAACGCCGCCTCCTGGAAATGGTCAAAGATGATGTCGTCCGGCGTGTCGTTGGCCTGGCCGATCTCCTGCAGGATGACCCCCCGCTCGCGCTCTAGCTCCTCGGGCTCGAAGGTCGAGTGGGTGAGGATGTCGCCGATGATGTCGGCGGCGAGTGCGGTGTCCTCCTTCAGCACCTTGACGTAGTAGGCGGTCTGCTCGCGCGCGGTGTAGGCGTTGATGTGCCCGCCCACCGCCTCGATCTCCTCGGCGATTTCGGCCGCGCTACGCCGCTCGGTGCCCTTGAAGGCCATGTGCTCGAGGAAATGCGAGACCCCGTTCTCCTCGGCCAGCTCGTTGCGCGTGCCGGTGGCGACGTAGGCGCCGAGCGAGACGGTCTCCACCCGGTCCATCCGCTCGGAGACCACGGTGAGGCCGGAGGGCAGTCGGGTGACGCGGATCGCGTCACCGGTGGCGTCGGTCATGCGGCGTTCCTCTGGGCGGTGGCGCGGACGCGGGCCTCGATCGCGGCGAGGTCGTTGGGCGCCAGGGTATAGCGTTCCTCCCTCTCATATAGGTCGGCAAGGCGCGACGGCAGAGGGGGCGTGATACCGGTCGCCCGCGCCATAGCGTCGGGGAACTTGGCCGGGTGGGCGGTGGCGACGGCGACCATCGGCACGCCGTGCCCGCAGGGCAGCGCGCGAGCGGCGGCGATGCCGATGGCGCTGTGCGGATCGGCGAGATAGCCGGTCGCCGCGTGCAGCCGGCGGATCTCAGCCTCGGTCGCCGTATCGTCGCAGGACAAGCCGTGAAACAGCCGCGCCGAGCGCTGCCACGCCGCGTCGGGCACAGCCATCCGCCCGCTCTC
>DATIMU010000518.1:0-5825 GCA_035475015.1 Acetobacteraceae bacterium | reverse complement strand
CACGTCGAAGGCGGCGGTGATCGGGCTGA
Organism: Acetobacteraceae bacterium; assembly: GCA_035475015.1. Classification (GTDB taxonomy): domain Bacteria; phylum Pseudomonadota; class Alphaproteobacteria; order Acetobacterales; family Acetobacteraceae; genus JAFKFI01. The sequence goes on along the minus strand of DATIMU010000518.1, from coordinate 5,796 downwards.
CGCGCGGCCTCGCCCGCGAGCTCGGGCGCGACAACATCAGGGTGAACGCGGTGGCGCCGAGCGCGGTGATGACCGAGGGCACACGGAGCTTCTTCGGCGACAAGCTGGATCGCGCGCTCGACGTGGTGCGCACGATGCAGACGATCCAGCGCACGCTGGTCCCGGCTGATCTCGTGGGAACGGTCGCGTGGCTGATCGGCGATGCGAGCCAGTTCGTCACCGGCCAGACCATCGCGGTCGATGGCGGCACGGTGCTGAACTGAGCGACCGGCCGGCCGCCGCCGCGCCCGTCCGGCGCAGCGTCGGCCTCGATCTGGTACGGGCGACGGCGATCCTGTTGGTGCTGGCGAGCCATTGCGGCGACACATTCGCGGGCTGGCTCGGCGGCCGCGCGCCGGAGTGGCTGAGCGTCTCGGGCTTCTTCGGCGTCGAGCTGTTCTTTGTGCTGAGCGGTTTTCTCATCGGCCGCCTGCTGCTCGGCATCATCGCCGAGCCGCCGAGCCTGCGCGCCTGGGGTGTGTTCATGGCGCGGCGCTGGATGAGGACGCTGCCGGTCTATCTGCTGTGGATCGCGGTGCTCGCCGTCATCTGGCCGCCGCGCCCGTGGGATCAGGTGCTGCGCTACGCGACGCTGACGCAGAACCTCGCCTGGCCGATGCCGAGCGGCTGGTTCGGCGTCTCCTGGTCGCTGACTGTCGAGGAGTGGTTCTATCTCCTGTACTCGGCGCTGCTGCTCTCGGCCGCCGCGCTGCTCGGCCGCCGCGCCGGGTTCTGGGCGGCAACGGCCGTGTTCCTCGTGGTGCCCGCTATCCTGCGCTGGCGGATGCCGGAGAGTGCCGATTTCGGCGAGGTGCTAAGCAAGGTCGCGGTCCTGCGGCTCGACGCGATCGCATTCGGCGTGGTGCTGGCCTGGATGCAGGAGAAGTGGGGCTTCGCTTTCCGCCATCCCGCGCCGATGCTCGCGGCGGGGGCGCTGCTGATCCTCGGCATCTGGTCCGGCTGGTTCGACCGGCATTTGCCCGTCGACCCGCATCTGCGGCGGACCTTCCTGTTCGACGTCGGCTCGGCGGGTTTCGCGTTGTGCCTCCCCGCCGCCGCCGCGCTGCGCCGCCTGCCCCGCTGGCCGGCCGCGATCATCACCACGATCAGCACCCAGTCTTACTCCATCTATATCGTGCACCTCTCGGTGCTGGAGATCGTCGGCGCCTACCGGGACCGCTGGCGGGCGCCGGTCTGGGTCGCGGTCGGCTTGTCCCTCGGGCTGATCTGGGCGCTGTCCTGGGCTTCCTGGCGCTGGATCGAGGCGCCAATACTGGCGCGCCGGCCGAAGCAGACGTCGGCCCGAGCGCGCCAGCCCGAAGCTCTGCCGCTGCCCACCCCCTGAGCCGGCCGTGGGCAGGGCGGCGGAACACTTCGTTGTGTCGGAATATTTTACAGACCGACACAAAATCCGGCCGTCCGGGCCACCTAGATCATTGCTTTTACACGTCTCGCTAAAATGGCATGACGTTTGCTAGGTACCTCAATGGTATTCATTTTCCCGGAGAGGACTAGTCGATGCGCGCGATAATTATCGGTACGGTCGCTCTCGGTGCACTTCTCGCGCTGTCCTCTCCCAGCTCGGCCGGCCCTGTCACCTGGACCACCTGGAGTAGTCACAGCACTGGCGTCTCGGCCGGATCGGCGACCGGGACGGCTGGCGCGGTCACGGTCAGCTACGCCGGCGAACTCGAGAATCTGTTCACAGGATATCCCAGCTACACGCCGAATAGTACCTGGGTTGGCGGCATCGTCGGCAACGCGCCGAGCCCGAACGACATCATCCAGCTGTTCGGCGGCACCGCAACGCAGATCAATACGATCACCTTCTCGACGCCGGTGACCAACCCGGTGCTGGCCATCTGGAGCCTGGGACAGGGCGGCGTGACCGCCTCGTTCAACTTCTCCGCGACGCCGATCTTCGATGCGGGCGGCCCGTCCGCCGAGTACGGCGGCTCGGCAATCTCCATCGCCGGCAACAATGTTCTCGGCAACGAAGGCAACGGCTCGGTGCATTTCGCCGGCACATTCTCGTCCATCAGCTTCAGCAACCCGGCATTCGAGAATTGGTACGGCTTCACCGTCGGCGTTGCCGGCGGCACCGCCGTGCCGGAGCCGGCGAGCCTGGCGGTGCTTGGCCTCGGGCTGGCCGCCCTTGGCCTGGCGAGGCGCCGGTCGCGTTGACATCGCCTGACGGGGCCGGAGCGGCCGTGCCGGATTCCGGCGTGTCTGGCTTCACACCCCCGTCTGCCCGCGTCGGATAGGATGCCGCTCCACTGATAAGGGAGCGGAACCATGTCAGCAGCGATGGCCGCCAGGGCGCGGCACGGTGGGACGTCATCCAGCGAGTACATCGAGCGGGCGGAGGCATTGCTGCCGCTGCTGCGACTGCACGCGGCGGGGGACGACGAGCGCCGTTGCGTGCATCCGGACGTGATCGCCGCGATGAGGCAGGCGGGGCTCTTGCGGATACTCCAGCCCCGTCGGCTCGGCGGCGCGGCGCTCGATCTCAGGACCGTGCACCGGGTGGTCCGCACCTTGGCGACCGCCGCGCCCTCGGCGTCGTGGGTGCTGATGGTGCTGGTGGGGCACAACTGGGTTCTCGGCATGTTCGACGAGCGGGTGCAGGACGAGATCGCCGCCGACGACCCGGAGACCGCCATCGCCGGCTCCCTGGCGCCGACCGGGCGGGCCGTCCGGGTGGACGGCGGATGGCGCGTGAGCGGACGCTGCCCGTTCGCCAGCGGAACCGATCTCGTGCGGTGGAACATGATGGCCTTCAAGGTCGCCGGCGATGACCCCGCGTTGCCACCGGCGATCCATGTCCTCGCACCTGCGCGCGACTACGCGGTCAATGACAACTGGTTCGCGCTCGGGCTGCGCGGCACCGGCAGCAAGGAACTGATGGTCGACGATTTGTTCGTGCCGGAGCACCGCGCCATGCCGACGCCGGTGCTGTTCGGCGGGCTGAGCCCATGGGGGCGGCGCCATCCGACCTGGCTGCACATGATCCCGATCCGTCCGGGCTTCGCCTATCAGCTGAGCGCGCACCTGCTCGGAATGGCGCAGCGATTCCTCGCGGAGTTCGTCGCCATCACCCGCGTCCGCGACGACAAGCACACCGGAGCCCGCAAGGCCGACAGTCCCGGCCTGCAGTTTCGCGTCGCGGAGTCGGAGCTCGACCTGCGCGCGGCGGAGACGATCCTCGAGCGGACGGCGGACAGCTTCGATGCACTGATCCGCGAGCGCCGGCTTGCCACCACCGAGGAGGTCGTCGATCTGCGCTATTCGGTCGCCTATGCCGTGCAATGCTGCCGGCGCGCGACCGAGCGGCTGTTCGCCGCGGCGGGCGCCAACGCGACCTATGACAGCTCGCCCCTGCAGGCCTTGTTCCGCGACCTGACGGTGGCGTCGCATCACGCGACGATCGATTACGACGCCAACGCCGAGGAGTTCGGCCGCCTGCGGCTCGGACTGCCGTCGACACGGCCGATCGCCTGACCCTCGGCCGCCTCGGTTGTGCCGAGCCGGGGAGCCCGATATAGCGAGGCATGGTCGATCTGACGCGCGGCTATGACGTGCTGGTGGCGGGCGGCGGCAACGCGGCGCTCTGCGCAGCGATCACCGCGCGGCAGGCGGGCTGCTCGGTGCTGCTGTGCGAGCACGCGCCGCGGGCGTTTCGTGGCGGCAACAGCCGGCACACGCGCAACCTGCGGGCCATGCACGAGAAGCCCAACTCGGTGCTCACCGACGTCTATCTCGAGGACGAGTACTGGGACGACCTCAAGCGCGTGACGGGCGGCAACACCGACGAAAACCTGGCGCGCATGACGATCCGCGCCTCGTCGGGCGTGTTCGATTTCATGCGGCAAGGCGGTGTGCGGTTCCAGCCGTCGCTCACCGGCACGCTCAATCTCTCGCGCACCAATGCGTTCTTCCTCGGCGGCGGCAAGGCGCTGGTGAACGCCTACTATCTCGCCGCCGAGCGGCTCGGGGTCGACATCCTCTACGACACGGAAGTCACCGCGCTACACATGGAGGACGGCGCCGTCCGCTCCGCCTCGCTGACCAAGAACGGCTACCCCGAGACGGTGAGCGCGCGCTGCGTGGTGGCGAGCGCGGGCGGGTTCCAGGGCAATTTGCAGTGGATGCGCCAATACTGGGGCGACGCGGTGGACAATTTCGTCATTCGCGGCACGCCGTACAATCGCGGACGCATCCTGAAGAATTTGCTCGATCAAGGTGTCGCGCCGGTGGGCGATCCGACGCAATGCCACGCGGTGGCACTCGACGCGCGCGCGCCGAAATTCGACGGCGGCATCGCGACCCGGCTCGACAGCGTGCCGTACAGCATCGTGGTCAATCGCGACGGCGACCGCTTCTACGACGAGGGCGAGGACGTCTGGCCGAAGCGCTACGCGATCTGGGGTCGGCTGATCGCGCAGCAGCCCGACCAGATCGCTTTTTCCCTCTTTGACGCGAAATCCGTTCGGCTCTTCATGCCCTCGATCTATCCGGCGATCACGGCAGACAGCATCGAGGGCGTGGCGACGCAGCTCGGGCTCGATCCGGCGAAAGTCGCGCGCACGGTCGCCGAGTACAACGCGGCGGCGCCGGGAGAAAACTTCGACGGCTCGAAGCTCGATGGTTGCGGCACGCATGGCCTGGCGCCGCCCAAGACCAATTGGGCGCGCAAGATCGACACGCCACCGTTCTACGGCTACCCGCTGCGGCCCGGCATCACCTTCACCTATCTCGGCGTGCGGGTGAACGAGCGCGCGCAGGTGCTGATGGAGGACGGACGGCCGGCCGGCAACCTGTTCGCGTCCGGCGAGATCATGGCGGGCAACATTCTGGGGCGCGGCTATCTCGCCGGGTTCGGCATGACGATCGGCACGGTGTTCGGCCGCATCGCAGGCAAGGAGGCGGCGGCCCATGCGCGAAACTGAGGCGGTCGCGGATGCGCGGCACTACATGGAGATCTGCAACGGCTGCCGCTATTGCGAGGGCTTCTGCGCGGTGTTCCCGGCGATGGAACTGCGGCGCGAATTCGCCGCGGCCGATCTGAGCTACCTCGCCAATCTCTGCCACAACTGCATGGGCTGCTTCTACGCCTGCCAATACGCGCCGCCGCACGAATTCGGCGTCAACGTGCCGCGCGCCTTCTCCCTCGTGCGGGCCGAGAGCTACGAGCAATACGCCTGGCCGGCACCGCTCGCCCGCGCCTTCCAGCGGAACGGCGTGGTGGTCTCGCTGGTCGCGGCGGTCTCGCTCGCGCTGGTGCTGATCCTCGTCACGGCGCTGCAATCGCCCGCGACGCTGTACGCCGCGCATCCGGTGGAGCCGGGCGCGTTCTACGCGGTGATCCCGCTGTGGATCATGCAGGTGCTCGGGCTCGTGACCTTTCTTTTCTCACTCGTCGCCCTGGCGATGGGCGGGGTGAATTTCTGGCGGGACGCCGGGGCGTCCGGCGGCAGGGTCGGCGCGGGCGCCGTGCTGCGGGCGTTGTGGGACGTGCTGAGCCTGCGCAATCTCGGCGGCGGCGGGCATGGCTGCAACGACCGCGACGAGCGGTTCTCCATGACGCGGCGCTGGCTGCACCACGCCATGTTCTACGGCTTTCTGCTGTGTTTCGCCGCGACCTGCACGGGATTCGTGTACGACGCATTCCTCGGCTGGCAGGCGCCGTACGGGTTGCTGAGCGCGCCCGTTGTGCTCGGGACGGTCGGGGGCGTGCTGCTGATCGTGGGCACCGTC
>DATIMU010000517.1:0-2485 GCA_035475015.1 Acetobacteraceae bacterium | reverse complement strand
TGCTTACTGTCCTCCACGTATGACATCATATGCCATAGGATGGCTCGTTGAGTGTGCCGAAAGCGGAGAAAATCCTTGATGTCCGGAATGGGTTTCAGAACGGCACGTTGCTCGTTATCCGGGTCTGGCTCGTTCCCACTCCGGTCCTGCCATCCCGGCACCACTTCAAGTACTCATTTTTCTTCGGCCGTCCGGGGGAGCGCCTGGTGCTCTTTGACAACGAGCGCGGCAAGGGAGACCACAAGCATATCCGCAACGTCGAGAGCCCCTACCGTTTCGAGAGCATCGAGAAGCTGACGGCGGACTTCATGGCGGCTCTGCGCGCCGTCCAGGCGGAGGAAGGCGAATGACCAAAAGCGTGCAAGTTCATGTCGGGGACAGCCTGGACACGATCGGGCAGCGGGTTGTCGACGCCTGGCACCGTGCGGAGCACGGGGAGCTGACGGGGGAGAATGCCGAGGTTCACATCGGCTTCGAAAATTGGGAGACGATGGTGAGGACGCTTTCGCCCAAGCGGCTTGAGCTGCTGCGGCACGTCCACCAGCACCCTGCGAGGAACATCCGCGCCCTGGCCTCGGCGCTTGGCCGCGACTATCGCCGGGTGCATGAGGATGTCGAGGCCCTGGAAGCCGCGGGCCTGCTGGAGCGGGACAAGGAGGGCGTGCGAGCGGATTACGACGCTTTCGACATTAGGATGCGCGTGGCACTTTAGGAGAAGCACCCTGCAATCGCGGTGGCCCGTCAGCCCAGGCACGCCGCCAGAAGTTGCACGAAGGCCCGCGCCCGGTGGCTCAGGGCGTGCTTCGCCTCGGGCGCCATCTCACCGAAGGTCTGGGCGGCCCCGCCCGGCAGGAACATCGGATCATAACCAAAACCCCGCTCGCCTCGGGGCGGCCAGATCGCGCTGCCGTCCACCCGGCCGACGAAGGTGTCGGTGTGCCCGTCGGGCCAGCCGAGGCAGAGGGCGGCGACGAACCAGGCGCGCCGCTCGGCCGCCTCGCCGAGCTCCGCGTTCACCCGCGCCATCGCGCTCGAAAAATCCTTGCCCGGCCCGGCCCAGCGGGCGGACAGCACGCCCGGTGCACCGCCGAGGTAGGCCACGCAGAACCCGGAATCGTCGGACAGCGCCGGCAGGCCGCTCGCCCGTGCCGCCGCCAGCGCCTTGATCCGGGCGTTGCCGACGAAATCGGGCGCGTCCTCGACCGGCTCAGGGAGCCCAAGCTGGCCCGCCGAGATGACGCTCACCGAATGCGGCGCGACCAACGCCTCGATCTCGGCGAGCTTTCCCGGGTTGTGGCTGGCAAGCACGAGCCGGGCGCCGGCGGCAAGACGCCGTGCCATTACTCGGCGCCGGCCGCCTCGCGCTGCATCGCGAACAGCGCGTCGGTGCCCCGGCGGGCGAGGCCGAGAAGGGAAAGAAATTGCGCCTCGGAGAACGGCGCCCGCTCGGCGGTGCCCTGGATCTCGACGATCCCGCCGCCGTCGGTCAGCACGAAATTGGCGTCCGCCTCGGCGTTGGAATCCTCGTCATAGTCGAGGTCCAGCACCGCGCCCTCGCCGGTCAGCCCGCAGGACACCGCCGCGACCTGCCCGGTCAGCGGCATTTTCGTCAGCACGTTCATCCGCATGAGGTGGCGGAACGCCCTATGCAGCGCCACCCAGGCGCCGGTGATCGCGGCACAGCGCGTGCCGCCGTCGGCGTTCAGCACGTCGCAGTCGAGCGTGACGGTCATCTCGCCCATCGCCGCCCGGTCCACCACGGCGCGCAAGCTGCGTCCGATCAGCCGCTGGATCTCCTGCGTGCGGCCCGACTGCTTCCCCCGCGCCGCCTCGCGGTCGCCCCGTGTGTGGGTCGCGCGCGGCAGCATCCCGTACTCGGCCGTGACCCAGCCCAGCCCGGCGCCGCGCAGGAAGCCCGGCACCCGCCCCTCCACGCTGGCGGCGCACAGCACCTCGGTCTGGCCCATGCGAATGAGACACGAACCCTCGGCATGACGGGCAAAGCCCGGAGTGAACGAGACGGGGCGCAGGGCGTCTGGCGCGCGGCCGGAGGGGCGCATTGGTTACGCCGCCTCGGTGCGCTCGGCCCGCTTGCGCGCGTGCGGGTCGAGATGGCGCTTGCGCAGGCGGATCGCGGCCGGCGTCACCTCCACCAGCTCGTCGTCCTCGATGTAGGCGATCGCCTGCTCCAGGCTCATGCGGCGCGGCGGGATCAGCAGCATCGCGTCATCCTTGCCGGCGGCGCGCACATTCGTCAGCTTCTTTTCCTTGATCGGGTTCACGTCGAGGTCGGAGCCCCGGCTGTGCTCGCCCAGGATCATCCCCTCGTAGACCTTCTCGCCCGGATCGACGAACAGCGTGCCGCGCTCCTGCAGGTACCAGAGGGCGTAATGCACCGCGACGCCATCAGAATTGGAGATCAGCGAGCCGTTGCGGCGGCCCTCGATCGTCCCCTTCCACGGGCCGTAGCCGGCGAACAGCCGGT
>DATIMU010000516.1:0-5519 GCA_035475015.1 Acetobacteraceae bacterium | reverse complement strand
GGCGCAGCACCGTTTCCCCCGATGGTTGATCGCGCTCGGCGTGTTCCTCGCGGCCATCGTGCTCGTCATCGTCTTCTGGAACTGGGACTGGTTCATCCCCTTCGTCCAGGCCCGCGCCTCGGCGACCCTCGGCCGGCCGGTCACCATCGCGCATCTGCACGTCCACCCCGGCGGCATCACCCGCATCGTCGCCGACGACGTGCAGATCGCCAACCCGGACGGCTTTCCGCCCGACAGCCGCATGGGCCGCATCGACCATCTCGCAGTCGACGTGGACCTCGCCGGGTTGCTGCACGACCGCTCCGTCATCCGCGTCCCGCGCGTCGAAGTGCAACATCCGGTATTCGACATCGGCACGTCGCCCTCCGGCGAGCCGAACTGGAAGCTCGCCATGTCGTCCTCCTCCGGCGGCCCGTCGGTGAAGATCGGCGACCTCAGGATCGACGATGGGAACGCCAAGGTAGTCATTCCGAAGCTGAAGGCCGATTTCGCGCTCGACATCGCCACCCGTGAGCCGCAGGACGCCGCCAACGCGGAGGCCGCGCAACTCCTGGTCGACGCGAAGGGCAAATACGCCGGCCAGCCGATCACCGGCCGTTTCGTGGGCGGCGCACTGCTCTCGCTGCGCGACACCGCGCACCCCTACCCGATCGACCTCCATGTCGAGAACGGCCCCACCCACGTCGCCATCACCGGGACGGTGCAGGACCCGCTGGCCTTCAAGGGCGCCGATATCAAGCTCGACCTGGCCGGACCGGACATGGCACAGCTCTATCACCTGACCGGCATCCCGATCCCCGAGACTCCGCCCTATCGCGTCACGGGAAACCTCGACTACGCGGACCGAAAAATCCGCTTCGATCACATGAACGGCCGTGTCGGGCACAGCGACCTCGGAGGCTCGATCGCGGTCGATCCAGGCCCCGAGCGGCCGTTGATGACCGCCGATCTGGCCTCGAAACTGGTCGACCTCACCGATCTCGGCGGCTTTATCGGCGCCACGCCCGGCCCCGCCGGTGGCGGCCAGACCCCGCAGCAGCGCCAGGAAAAGGTCGCCGCCGCGCGCAGCCCCAACCTGTTGCCCGACCAGCCGATCAGCCTGCCGAAGTTGCAGGCCGCCGACGTGGACCTGAAATACCGCGGCCATCGCATCCAGGGCCGCTCGATCCCGCTCGACGACCTCGCCGTCGACCTCACCATCCGCGACGGCGCCATCCGGGTGCATCCGATCAGCTTCGGCGTCGGCCGCGGGCGCATCGCCGGCACGGTCGATCTCACGCCGAAGGGCAAGGCGCTGGCGGTCAAGGCCGACGTGGAATTCCACCAGGTCGACGTCTCGCGGATCATGGCGGCGACCCACACCTTCGGCGGCGCCGGCACGATCGGCGGGCGCGCGGTGATCGACGGGTCGGGGGCCTCGCTGGCGCAGATCATGGGCCAGGGCAACGGCGACCTGAAGCTGTTCATGACCGGCGGCGATCTCAGCAGCCTGCTGGTCGATCTCGCCGGCCTCGAATTCGGCAACGCGCTGCTCTCGGCGCTGGGGCTCCCCGAACGCACGCAAGTCCGCTGCATGATCGCCGACCTGCCGCTGCAACAAGGCGTGCTCAACACCAACGTGCTGCTGCTCGATACCACGCAGGCCAACATCATCGGCTCCGGCACCGTCAATCTGCGCAGCGAGACGGTGGACTACCAGCTCAAGACCGACCCCAAGCATTTCAGCATCGGCTCCCTGCCGGCGCCGATCGACATTCGCGGCCCGCTCAAGAGCCCGAGCATCCTGCCCGATCCCGCCGCCCTCGCCGCGCGGGGCGGCGTCGCGGCGGCGCTCGGCGTGCTGCTCACGCCGCTCGCCGCGCTGCTGCCGACCATCCAGCTCGGGCTCGGCGAGGACACCGACTGCAGCAAGACCGTGGCGGCGGTCGGTGCGGAGGGCAAGAACCGCATGAGCCCGGCCGAGATCGGCCGGCAGACCGGCCACGGCGCTGCATCCGGGAGGCGGTCCCGCAAGTAACCGAGGCATGATGTCCCGCGACCCGCGCCGGCCGGGTTTCTTGTTCCCGCTGCCGGCCGCGGGCTATCGTCGAGCCGAACCCGATGAGGTCGTTCTGAGCGAAACCCCCACCGATCTGGCCAGCGAGCATATCGCCGCCCTGCTCCAGCGCAGCGCCGGCGGTGATCGCGCGGCGTTCCGGCAGCTGTACGACCTGCAATCCGGCCGGCTCTATGCGCTCGCCCTGCGCATTACCCGGCAGCCCGCGCTCGCGGCCGACGCGATGCACGACGCCTTCGTCAGCGTCTGGCAATACGCCGACCGGTTCGATCCGGTGCGCGGCGCGGGCGAGGCGTGGCTGACCAGCATCGTCCGCTACCGCGCGCTCGATCTGGTGCGCCACGGCGTGCGCGAAGTGACCGGCCTCGAGGTTCCCGAGCAGGAGGACGAAGACCCCGATCCGCTGGCCCGCCTGCTCGGCAGCGCCGAGGGTGCCGCGCTGCACCGCTGCCTCGAGGAGCTGGACGCCGAGCGGCGGACCCTCATCCTGCACGCCTTCATGGATGGCCTGACCCATACGGAACTCGCCGAGCACTTCGCGATGCCGCTCGGCACGGTGAAATCCTCGATCCGGCGCGGCCTCGCCGGGCTGCGGCAATGCCTTGAGCCCGAGGGGGCGGAATGAGCGGCGAGAGCGAGGATTTCGACCTGCTGGCCGGCATCTACGTGCTCGGCGCGCTCGAAGCCGACGAGGCGCGGGCGGTGGAGGAGCTCGCGGCGCGGGACGGCGCGGTCGCCACCTCGATCGAGGCCTGGCAGAACCGGCTCGCCCCGCTCGCCGCCGCGGTCCCGCCGCGCACGCCACCCGCCGATCTGTGGAGCCGGATCGAGGCCAGCATGGGCGCCCCGGCGGAGGACGAGGCCGAGGCCGAGCCCCCGCCGACGCTGCCGGCGCAGATGACGCCGCTCAGCCGGGCATGGGGGAGCGTGACGGTTTGGCGCGGCGTCTCGGCGGCACTCGCCCTCGCCGCCGCCTTCGCCGGCGTGACCATCCTCTCGCGCCCGGAGCCCGCGACCTATGCCGCCGCACTCGCCCCGGCCGGCGCTCCGTCGCCCGCGTTCCTCGCGCAGATGTCCCCCGACGGCTCGCTCATGGTGCGGCCCCTCGCCCCGGTGCAGGTCGCACCGGGGAAGGACATGCAGCTATGGGCGCTGCCCGAAGGCGCCAAGACGCCGGTCTCGCTCGGCGTGCTTCCCGCCATCGGCCGCAGCGTCTCGCTGCGCAATCTCCCGACCGGCTCGACGCAGCTGATGGTCAGCGCCGAGCCCGCCGGCGGATCACCGACCGGCCAGCCGACCGGGCCGGTGCTCTATTCCGGGACGCTGAAGCGCCTCTGACCGACGGGCGAAACCAGCACACGGCCGCAGTCCATGATCTCGTCAATGGTGCGTGATGAGCACGCCGCCATTGTGGTCGTCCGCGAAGTGGAACTGCCCGCGGCCCAGGCTGGAGGTCTGGAAGTCCAACGTGGCCGCTTGCGAGGCGCCGTTGGTCAGCTGCAACAGACCGCTGGACGGCGTGAAACTCGATTCCAACCCGGCGAAGCCGAAATCCTTGAGATCGACGGTGGAACCCCCGAAAAGCTCCAGCAGCGAGCCGGCGTAGTGGTCGGTCCCGATGTTTTGGCCGAACGATGCGAAGTGATCGACCATGAGGTCACTTCCCGACGCGAAGCTCACCTTCGCAGCCGTCCCGAGCGCGGCCGCGACCTCAAGCGTCGAACCGCCGTCGAGCTTGAACACTCCCGCGCTGTTCGGGTCGATCGCGCTGCTCACGACAAGGCCGCCCGATACTTCCAGCTTGCCGTCGTTCAGCACCGTCGCGATCGTGTTGATGCCCTTGAGCGTCCAGCTCGCCCCACCGTCATCCGCAAGCGTATCGAACCCGAGGAACTGGCTATTGCCGATCCCACTGATCGCACCGCTCCCCTTGGCCAGTTCGATCGTGCTGTTGCTCGCGCCGGTCGCATCCGCCGCGCCCTTGAACACCGCGCCGGGCTTGATGATGAGCCGGTTGTCGCGTGTCCCGGGATCGAACAGGACGCTGTGCGTGCCGCCCGAGATGGTGCCCGCATTGGTGACGATGCCCGAGCCAAAGACCGTCTCGACGCCGTTCCCGCCGCCCGAGATCAAGCCGCCTTTCTGGTTCGTGACCACACTGATCTGGCCCTCATCGTATATCCCGAGACGGACACCGTCCGATGCCAGTCCGCCGTTCGCCTTGATCGTGCCGGTGTTGGTGACGCTCCCGCCATCATCGATGAAGACGGCGGCGGCGATCCCGGTGATCCTGCCATTATTCGTGACCGTGCCGGAGCCACCGCCGATCTCGACGCCCGCGCCGCGGGCCGCGCCCGAGATGACGCCGTTCGCGCCGTTCGTGACCACGCCACCGGCGCCGAGGTAGACGCCGCCGCCCAGGCCTCCGCTGATCTTGCCGTTGTTCGTGACCGTACCGGAGGCATTCTCGATGTCGACGCCCACACTGCGATCGGGGGCCTGGATGACACCGCCCGCCTTGTTCGTGACGCTGCCACCATCGAGGAGGAAAATGCCGGACCCGAGCAGCCCGCTGATCGTGCCGCTGTTCGTCACGGTGCCGGAGCCACCGTCGATCGTGATCGCCACTCCGTGGAGTCCTGACTTGATGAGACCGCCTGCCTTGTTCGTGGTGCTGCCGCCGCCGTGAAGATCGATGGCGTCCAGCCCCTCTCCGGTTCCCTTGATCGTGCCGCTGTTCGTGACGGCGCCGGTACCACCGGTCTCGAATCCGCCGAGCTGACCCGAGATCATCCCTGAATTGTCGAGCGCACCCGCGCCCGCCAGCGAGATGGCCCACCCCTGCTCTGACGAAACGGCTCCCTTGTTGATGATCGACCAGGCCGTCCCCGCCGCGCCGTCGATGGCATCGTTGTTCGCGCCCGTGGAGGCGACCGAGCCGGTGCCAGTGATCGTCAGGGGATTGTCCGATGGCTTGAGGGTCAAAGGACCGCTTATCGTGCCGCTAATCTTTCTCGCCATGTCGATCAAACCTCCCCCTGCTCAAGCTGGACGTTCAGCTTTTTCCGTATGATCTCGCTATTATTCTGGGATTGCACCTACCAGAGCGCGGAGCGATTGACCACCAATCCAAGGTTGCGTCGTTCGCTGACCGGGCCAGGTGTCATGGTAGGGCGGACTTCAGTCCGCCACCTACGGGATGCTCAAAGTCCGCTGAACCAGTTGTACCCCTGGTCCTCCCAATAGCCGCCCGGATACGTGTTGGTGACGCTCATCGCCATGATGTATTTCGGGTTCTTGAAGCCGAGCTTGGTGGGGATGCGCAGCTTCATCGGGAAGCCGTATTTGCGCGGCAGCACCTCGTCGCGCCAGCCGAGCGCCAGCAGGGTTTGCGGGTGCAACGCGGTCGCCATGTCGATGCTGCTGGTGTAGTCGTCGGCGCAGCGAAACGCGACGTAGCGCG
>DATIMU010000515.1:0-4488 GCA_035475015.1 Acetobacteraceae bacterium | reverse complement strand
CTGTATGAATCGAAGCGATTGTCGTGCCGCGAGTCGGATGTACCCTCTCCCCTTGCGGGAGAGGGTGGGTCGCCGGCGCGGACGCGGCGGCGAACCGGGTGAGGGGTCTCTATCCGCGGAGACAGACCCCTCACCCGCCGCAATCTCACTTCGTTCGATTTCGCCATCCTCTCCCGCAAGGGGAGAGGGTGCACTGCCCGTGCGGTTAGATAGTTAGTTCGCTTTCCGCAGCCGTCGGACAACCGCAGCTACTGACGACCCCAACTCATCACGACTCAGCTCATCACTCCGATTCGACCGTCTCCGCCTTCGCCGGCCCAAGCCTGCGCACCGCCTCATCCACGCTGTGGAAGACGTGATCCCTCGGCAGCACCTCATAGAGGCCGAAGCGCTCGAACGCGGCCTGGGCGCGGACCGACTCAAGCCGGGCTACCGCGAAGGTGACGTGGTGCTCCCCGCACACGATGATGAGGTCGCGCAAGGCCTGCGCCGCGGTGTAGTCGATCTCGGGAATGCCGCCGGCTTCGAGCACCAGCAGTCGCGGCGCTTTTCCCTGCAGGATGTCCTGTAGATCGGCGCGGAGAGTTGCCGCATTGAGGAAGCTCAGCGGCGCCTGGAAGCCGACCACCACGATATCGTCGATGGTCTCGCCGACGATGTGCGGCTGCGCCGGCCACCAGATCGTGGTATCGGGCACGCGCTCGAACAGCAGCAGATGTGCGCGCGTCGTGCTCCAGATGCCGTGCAGCAGCGACAGGGTGATGCCGAGCGCGACGCCTTGTTCGATCGGCAGCGCCACGATGGCGGCCGCGGTCGCCACGATCAGCAGGAACTCGCCGATCGACTGGCGATAGACTTGCACGATCTGCGCGACACGGACGATGCGCAGCGCCACGAACAGCAGCACGCCGCCGAGCGCGGCATCCGGCACATGGGCGAGCAGGGTGGCGCCGAAGGCGAGCAGGGCCAGTACGATCGCCGCCGCGATCAGGCTCGAGGCCTGCGATCGTCCGCCGGTCTCGGCGACGATGCCGGTGCGCGGCGGGCTGGCATTGACCGGGAAGGCGCCGAACAGGCCGGCGAGCAGGCTGCCGGCACCGACGCCGAGAAAGTCGCGATCGACGTCGGCGGGCCGGCCGGGATCCGATGGAAACGAGCGCGTGGTCGCCGCGGTCTGCACCATCACCACGATCGCGATCAGGAAGCTGAGCGGGATCAGCTTGGCCCATTGCTCGGGCGCAATGACCGGCAGTGAGGGCGCCGGCCATTTGCCGGTGACCGCGCCGACCACGGCAACGCCCCTGGTTTCGAGACCGCCCGCGATCGTCAGCAACGTGGCGCCGACCAGCGCGATCAGTGCACCGGGAATCCGAGCACTGATGCGCTCCGAGAGCGCGACCACCGCGAGCACGCCGAAGCCGATCACCATCGTGTAGCCATTGGCCTCGGCGACGTGCCGCGCCAGCGTCGCGATCCGTTCGAGCGTCGGGCCGTGCGGCACCGGCAGGCCGAGCACGCCGGGAAGCTGCGAGACGATGATGTGCACCGAGATGCCGGCGAGGAAGCCGAACGTGACCGGTTGCGACAGCAGATTGGCGATGCCGCCGAGCTTGAACACGCCGCCGCCCAGCAGCAACAGCCCGACCAATAGCGCCAGCGCGCCGGCCAGCGCCTGGTAGTCCGGCGTGCCGGTGGTCGCGAGCAGCGCCAGCCCGCCGGCAAAGATCGGTGTGATCGTCGAGTCGGCGCCGCAGGACAGGAGGCGGTTGGCGCCGCCCAGTGCAAAGCCGATCGAGCCCGCGATGAAGGCGTAGAAGCCGATCTCGGGCGTGAAGCCGCCGAGCCTGCTGGTCGCCATCTGCTCGGGGATCGCGATCGCCGCCAGCGTCAGCCCGGCGACGAGGTCGGCGGACAGGAACGCGGCGCGGTACCCCTGCAACGAGCGCAGCAACGGCCATGGTCGCTTGCCGGAGGTTTGATCACTCATCGCGTTCTCTCCAGTCATCTTATCAGGGGCGAGGTTACAGCGAGCAAGCTGCAAGACCTGCACTTCCCACGATCGTCGTAGGCAAAACCGTTGCGTACCCTCACGCAAGGCCGTGATCCCAGGGCGGCTCGGGCGCGAAGGCGTCCGCAATGAAATCGATGAAGGCGCGCACCTTGGCCGAGGGCGTGCGCTCCGGCAGGTAGATGGCGTAGACGGCGAACTGGTCGGACGGCGGCTGCTCCAGCGTAATCGGCACCAGGCGCCCGGCGCGCAAATCGTCGCCGACGATGAAACTCGGCTGGTAGATCAGCCCCTGGCCGGCCAGCGCCGCCGCGAGCAGTGCATCGCCATTATTGGCGCGGAGATTGCCGGATACGGCGACATCGATGGCGGCCGCGCCGCCCATCCGCCAGCGCGCCGCGCCGGCCTGGGCGAGCGTATAGCCGAGGCAATTGTGGCCGGCGAGATCGGCCGTTGTGCGCGGTGTGCCCCGCGCAGCGAGATAGGACGGCGCGGCGCAGATCATCATCCGGCAGCGGGCGAGCCGCCGCGCCACCAGGCTGGAATCGCGCAACGCGCCGATTCGGATCGCGACGTCCCAACCTTCCTCGGCCAGATCGATCAGGCGGTCGTTGAGGCCGAGGTCGATCGTGACGCCGGGATAGCGCGCGGCGAAGGCCGCCAGCCGCGGCGCGATCTGCCTGACGCCGAAGACGAGCGGCACGTTGAGCCGCAGCAGTCCGCGCGGCTCGACCCGGTCAGCCGCGACCGCCACTTCCGCGCTCTCGATGTCGGCGAGCAGCCGCTCGGTCGAATCGAGATAGCGGCGGCCAGCCTCGGTGATGGTCAGGCGGCGGGTGGTGCGGTGAAACAGCCTGGTGCCGAGCCGCGCTTCCAGCGCCGCGAGATGCTTGGTCACCATGGTCTGCGACATGCGCATCACCCGGGCGGCGCCCGAGAGGCTGCCGGCATTGGCGATCCGAACGAAGACCTCCATTCCGGTCAGGCGGTCGAGCATCGGCCGATTTCACTCTGCTGGTTTGAACTGTCATTCCAAAATAGCAGATTATCGCCTGTCGGGGAATGATCCATACAGCGGGATATCTCTTTTCGGAGTCTTGCGATGATCGATTCCCGCACCGCCCCTTATGCCGCGCTTCTGCTTCGCCTCACGCTCGGCGGCCTGTTCCTGGTTCATGCCAGCCTGAAGCTGTTCGTATTCACTCCCGCCGGAACCGCGAAATTCTTCGGCAGTCTCGGTCTGCCCCCGGAGCTCGCCTATGTCGTGATGACGGCCGAGGTGCTGGCTGGCGTCGCGCTCATCCTCGGAATCTTCACCCGCTGGGTGGCGCTGGCGGCCACCCCGATCCTGCTCGGCGCCATCGTCACCGTGCACGGCGCGGCCGGATTCTTTTTCAACAATCCGCACGGCGGCTGGGAATATCCGGCGTTCTGGACCATTGCGCTGCTGGTGCAATCGCTGCTCGGCGACGGCGCTTACGCGTTGCGTGCACCGCGGGCCGCACTTGCAGGCGAACTACGTAGCGCGCATTGACCTGTTAGCTGGAGGATTGAATATGACGCTGCCGAGCCTGTTCGTGTCGCACGGGTCGCCGATGCTGCCGCTGACCGAGGTGCCGGCCCGGCAGTTCCTGGTCGATCTGGGCCGCAGCCTGCCGCGGCCCAAGGCCATCCTGGTGATCTCGGCGCATTGGGAGACGGCCGAGCCCGAGCTCAATGCCGTTTCCACCAACGAGACGATCCACGATTTCTACGGCTTTCCGCGCGCGCTCTATGAGCTGCGTTATCCGGCACCTGGCGCGCCCGAGCTCGCGCAAGACATCGCGGCGCGGCTTGCGGCCGCCGGCCTACCCGCAGCCATCGACCACGCGCGCGGCCTCGATCACGGCGCCTGGGTGCCGCTGCTGTTGATGTATCCGGGCGCTGACATTCCGGTGCTGCAGCTCTCGATCCAGACCGAGCGCGGACCGAAGCACCATCTGGCGCTGGGCCGCGCACTGGCGCCGCTGCGCGACGACGGCGTGCTGATCATTGGCAGCGGCAGCTTCACCCACAATCTCGCCGAGTTCCGGACGCGGCGGCCCGAACTGAATGCGCCGGCGCTGCCCTGGGTCGATACGTTCGCCGATTGGGTGCATGAAGCGGCGATCGCGGGCCGCGTTGATGATCTGCTCGACTATCGCAGCCGTGCGCCATTCGCCCACAAGAACCATCCGACCGACGAGCACTTTCTGCCGCTGTTCGCCGCGCTCGGGGCCGCCGGCGAGGGCGCCCACGCCGAGCGTTTGCACAACAGCGCCAATTATGGCGTGCTGCGCATGGACGTCTACGCCTTCCACGCGGTGAACGAGACCGCCGCCGCGGCGTAGCCCGACTGAAGCAAACGCGAAACGGCCGCCGGTGGGAGTTCCGGCGGCCGGTTTGCCATTGTTGCGATCGCGTGCGTCCCGCATAGCGGCGACCCACGCGACGAACACTTC
>DATIMU010000514.1:0-3267 GCA_035475015.1 Acetobacteraceae bacterium | reverse complement strand
CGGCATCGCGAAGGAGGCGCCTCGCTCCCGCGACACAGCGCGGGCGCGCTTGCCGCTGCCCGCGATGCGATGGGGCGCGCTCGCCGCCTGCGCGGTGGTCGGCGTGTGGGTCGGCTGGACCGCGAGCGCAGGCGCTCCGCCTCCGACGCTGCTCGCCTCGGTGCAGATCACCCCGATGATGGACACCCTGCCGTGAGTTCCACCCTCGCCGCCCGCCTGGCGCCCACCCGGCGCCACCTGTTCGGGCTCTCCGTGGCGCTCAACGTCTTCCTGGTCGCCCTGGTCGGCGCGCATTTGATCCGGCCTAGCCTGGCACCCGACGCGGCGCCGCATCGTGGCGGCCCGCTCGGCCGGATGATTGCCCAATTGCCGCCCGACGAGGCGGATAAGGTCCGCGCGGTGCTGGATCGGGAGCGGCCTTCCTATCAGGCGGCGCGGGACAAGGTCTCCGCCGCCCATCGAGAGGTCGCCACCGCGATCGGTCGCACACCCTATGACGAGGCGGCGGTGCGGAACGCGCTCGCCGATTGGCAAGCGAGCTGGCATGAGTTCTCGACGCGCTTCAACATCGTATTCCTCGACGCCGTCCGCACCCTGTCCGATCAGGGTCGCGCGAGGCTGGCCGACGCGGCGCGGGCCGATGACGCGCGGCACCGCCAGCCGGAGTAGCGCACGCTCGTGATTTCATTTCGTTGGGTTCAGACCATGAGCCTCGGCTTCGCCCTGCTCGGCCCCCTCGCCGGTTGCGATCTCGGCCCGGACTATGCGCGGCCGGGCGCGGAGATGCCGGCCGCCTGGCGTGCCAGCGCGACCACCGCGGCGCAGGCCTGGCCGTCGGCCGACTGGTGGCGTGGCTTCCGCTCGCCGGAGCTCGACGCGCTGATCGAGTTGGCGCGGGCGCAAAACCTCGACATCGCGGCGGCGATCGCGCGGGTTCGTCAGGCCGACGCACAGGTCCGCATCGCCGGTGCCGCCCTGCTGCCCACCTTGGACGCGACGGCCACCGCCAACTATCAGCGCTCGGGAAGCGGCAGCCGCCGGATCACGGGGACCACCGGGCAGACCTTGTTCAACACCGCCGGCAGCTCCAGCCGCTATACCGACTTTCGGCAGTACAGCACCGCCGGCAATGTCAGCTACGAGGCGGATTTCTGGGGCAAGAACGCCGCCACGGCGGAGTCGGCCCGAGCGAGCGCCGTGTTCAGCCGCTTCGATCAGGAAGTGGTCGCGCTGACCGTCGTGACCGACGTCGCGACCACCTGGTTCACCGCCCTCGACCTGCAGGACCGGCTGGCGATCGCGCGGCAGAATCTGTCCGACGCGGAAAAGACGCTGGCCGTGATCCAGGCCCGCCTCGCGGCGGGCACCGCGACGGCGCTCGACGTCGCGCAGCAGGAAGCACTCGTCGCCGGGCAGCGCGCGGTCATTCCCAACCTGCGCAACCAGCTCGAACAACAACTCATCGGCCTCGGCATCCTGGTCGGCCGGCCGCCCGAGGCGATCACCGCCCGGCCGGGAACGCTGGTGGATCTGGCACTTCCGGCGGTCTATCCCGGGCTGCCGTCCGAATTGCTCGCGCGACGCCCGGACGTGGCCGAGGCGGAGGCTCAGCTGGTCGCCGCCAATGCCAATATCAAGGCAGCGCGCGCGGCGTTCTTCCCGACCATCCAGCTCACCGGCTCGGCCGGCTATCAGAGCCTCGCGCTGACCAGCCTGTTCGGGCCGGGGGCGACGGTGATCTCGCTCGCCGCCAACCTCACGCAGCCGATCTTCGACGCCGGCACGCTGCGCGGCCAGCTGGAGCAGTCGCGCGGGCGCTACGACGAGCTCGTCGCCGATTATCGCAAGGCCATCCTGCAGGCCTTCACCGATGTCGAGAACGCGCTCACCGCATTGCGCTACACCGCCGAGCAATTGGCGCTCGAGGAGCAGGCCGTGGCCATCGCCCAGCGCGCCGCCGACATCGCGCGCGCCCAGGTCGCCGCCGGCACGGTGGACATCACGACGGTGCTCACCGCGCAGACCACGCTGTATACCGACCAAGACCTCCTGGCACAGGTGCGGTTGGCGCATTTCCAGGCGCTGCTCAATCTCTACAAGGCGCTCGGCGGCGGCTGGAGCCAGCCGGCCGGGCCGATCCCGGACCAGTTCCCCGGCCTGTCGCCGGGACGCATCGGGGGCGGCTTCGCCCTGCCGGTGGGAGACAACCTCAGATGAGAAGGCGCGCATCATGGACGCGATGACGCGGGAGACGGAGACCCCTTCCCGCACCCGACGCGACCGGTTGCGGCGGAGCGGGATGGTGCTGCTCTGCCTGCTGGTGCTCGCCGGCATCGGCTATGCGATCTGGTTCTGGCCGGCGCACCCGCCCGCGCCGAACGCGCGGAGTGCGGCGCGCGGCGCGCCGATCCCGGTGCTGGTGGCGAACAGCGAAACGAAAAACGTGCCGATCTATCTCGACGGGCTCGGCACGGTGCAGGCGTTCCAGACCGTGACGGTGAAGCCGATGGTGGACGGCCCGCTCGTCGAGGTACGCTTCAAGGAGGGCCAGGACGTCCATGCCGGCGACGTGCTGGCGCGCATCGACCCGCGCACCTATCAGGCGGCACTCGACCAGGCCGTCGCCAAAAAGGCGCAGGACCAGGCGAATCTTGCCAATGCGAAGGTCGACCTCGCGCGCTACCAGAAGCTCGCGGCGACCGCCTACACCTCGGCACAGCAAGCCGACACGCAGAAGGCGATGGTGGCGCAGCTCACCGCGCAAGTGGAGCAGGACCAGGGCGCGATCGACAGCGCGCGGACGCAGCTTTCCTACACCACGATCACCGCGCCGATCGACGGGCGCACCGGCATCCGGCAGGTGGACCAGGGCAACATCGTCCACGCCAGCGACACCACCGGCATCGTCGTCATCACCACGCTGCAGCCGATCTCGGTGGTGTTCACCTTGCCGCAGCAGGCGCTGCCGGCGGTCGCGGCGGCGATGAAGGACGGCAACCCGGAGGCGCTTGCCATCACACAAGGCAATGACGGGGACGCGGTGGGAATTCTCGATCGCGGCACCCTGGCGGTGCTCGACAACCAGGTCGATCCCACCACCGGCACCATCAAGCTGAAGGCGACTTTTCCCAATCCCGGCCACAAGCTCTGGCCGGGCGGTTTCGTCGGCGTGCGGCTGAAGGTCGCGACCGAGCAAGGTGCCACCGTGGTGCCGCCGGCCGCGATCCAACGCGGACCGAACGGCACCTATCTCTATGTCGTCGGCGC
>DATIMU010000513.1:0-8771 GCA_035475015.1 Acetobacteraceae bacterium | reverse complement strand
AACCCGGCATAGGCCTCCCGGCAGAGCAGCCGCAGGGTGTCGAAGGGGATGGCGCCGCCCGCGAAGGGCTGGATGACCCACGCCGCCAGCTCCGCGTATGGCAGCCCGCGCATCGCGCGCCAGTCCGCCGGCGAGAAATGCGGCCACGATTCAGGGACATAGAGCCCGCCATCCTCGGCGAGACCCGCCAGCAGCACGCCGGCGAAGTCCCGCACCGGCGCCTGGCCGCGCGTGGAAATGTAGTGCATCGGCGGAAACTAGGAGGAAGCGGAGGAAGCGTCCACGGCGTCGACATGGTTGCGAGAGGCACCCTCGACGCCTATTTTGATCTGACTAGATTGGTCAGGTCGACGACAATGAACGAACCGGCACGAAAGACTCCGAAAGGAAAATGACTTCGGGGCTTCCCGCCTGGAAGCTGGAGGAGGCCAAAGCCCGCTTCAGCGAATTGGTGCGGCTCGCCCGGGAGCGTGGACCGCAGCGTGTCACGGTTCGCGGGCAGGACGCCGTCGTCATCCTGTCGGCCGCAGAATACGCGCGGCTCGCCCCGGCGGCGGCGAAATCCAGCCTGGCCGCATTGTTCGCGGACAGCCCCTTCGCCAGGCTGGATCAGTTCGACGATGCTCTGGTGCGCGAGCGCCCATCATTCCGGGATGACCTGGATCTTAAACGGTGAGCGTCGTCCCGCGCGGCTGGCTGCTCGACACCAACGTGATCTCCGAACTGCGCAAGGGCGCGCGCTGCCATCCCGCCGTGCTGGCTTGGGCGGAGGACGTGCCACCCGTCGCCTGTTTTCTCAGCCGCGTCACCGTCGCCGAACTACGCTTCGGCATCGAGCGGGTGACCGATGCCGGCTTCCGGGCGGAGTTGGAGGATTGGCTCCGGGAAGGGGTCCGTGGCTGGTTCGGCGATCGTATCCTGGAGGTCGACGAACCCGTCCTCGTCGCGTGGCGTCGGCTCCCATGGACGGGTCAAAAGGCGAACTACACCTACGCCCAGCCCGACGCGCTGATCGCCGCGACAGCACTGGTGCATGATCTCGGCGTGGCGACGCGCAACGTCGCCGATTTCGGGCGGGCAGGCGTGACGTTGTTCGATCCCTGGGCGGCACCACGGTAGGCCGTGACCGGTCGATGTGGCGCGGTCATGCTGGCGGACAGCGTGAGGCGCGGTCCTTAGCCCTCGGCGATGGCGCCGGTGCCGAGCAGATCAGGCGCGGCGTCTGCCTCAGCGAAGCGTGCTCGATCGCGCTCCGGGTCGATCATGACCACGGCCAGCACCGCGACCAGGGCGACAGCGGCTCCCGTCAGGATGAATCCGGTGCGGAACCCCGCGACCGCATTGGCGCCGGTGTCCACCACCAGGCCCATGACGACTGGCGCGAGAGGGCCGGCCAGCGTCGCCAGCGCGTTGCCGATGGCGAGCATCGAGCCGCGTTGGGCGGTCGGCGTGATCTCGGCGACCATCACGTGACCCAGGCTGAAGATCGGCGTGCCGCAGGAGAAGGCGAGGACGGTGCAGAGGATCGGCAGCACCGGCCCGGAGACCTGCGGCAACGCGCAGGCAAACAAGCCGGCGAGCAACAGGCCGGCGCAAGCGAGGCCGCCGCGCGCCTTGCGGCTCGACCAGCCGCGGCGCTTCAACCGCTCGGAGAAGGCGCAGACACCCGGCATCAGCACGATATTGGCGAGGGCCGGCAAGGTGACGATCCAGCCGGTTTCGGTCGGCGTGTAGCCCGCGCCCTTGGTCAGATAGGCGGGCAGCCAGACCACGGCGAGCGTCACCAGCCAGTACGCCGCGAACGCCACCATCGCCTGGCCGACGAAGGTGCGGCAGGTCAGCAGCCGCGCGTATGGCACACGCCCGCAGCTGCGTGCGCCGACCGTGACGGGTTCCGCCGATAACGGCCCCTCCTTGCCGGCAAAGAGCCAGACGATGCACCACACCAGCCCGACCACGCCCAGCATGGCGAAGGCGGCGCGCCAGGAATGATGGACGATCACGTAGACGATCCCGGGTGCCGCGATGCCGGCGCCAAACGCGCCACCGATGGCGATGATGCCGGTCGGCAACGGCCTGCGCGCGTTGGGGAACCATTTGTACGTGGCGTGCAGTCCGACCGGGTAGGCCGGCCCCTCTCCGAGACCCAAGAGCACCCGGTTGGCGACCAGCGCGGCGAGGCCGATCGGCAGCGCCATCGGTAGCTGGACCAGCGCCCAGGCCAGCGCCATCGCGAAGAGCACCCACTTGGTCGACACCCGGTTCACGAGGAACCCGACCAGTACGGCGGAGAGCGAGAAGAACCCGAAGAAGCTGGTGCCGATCAAGCCGAATTCGGTGTGGTCGAGACCGAATTCCCGCATGATCGGCACCGCCGACAGACCGAGCACCGCCTTGTCGGCGAAATTTATCAGCATGAAGCAGAACAGCATCGCGACGATCAGCCAGCCGCGCGGCGATACCCGGTCCATGTCCATCGGACATTCCTCCCTCGATCGCGGCGGCGCATCCCTGGCCACGGCCGCTGCGTGGCGACTTTCGTCCCCGTTAGCCGCGCCTCGTATCACGGCCGGACGGATTAATCTCATCACATTAATGTGAATATATTAAATACCCCTGGACCCCGGCGGCTGCCGGCACCACCTTGCTCGGAATGGACACGGCGGAATTCGAATTGGCCGATCTCGACACCAGGACCAAGCTGATCCTGGCGGCCGAACGGCTGTTCGGCGAGCGGGGGATCGACGCGGTGCCCTTGCGCGAGGTCGTGGTGACCGCCGGGCAGCGCAACGCCTCCGCGCTCGGCTATCACATCGGCGGACGCGAGGAGCTGGTTCTCGCGATCCTCGACCTGCGCCGCGCCGCGGTGGACGCCCGCCGGGTCGCGCTGCTCGAGGAATACGCGGCCAGCGACGTGACGATGGACGAGGGCGCGATCGCGGCCGGTGTTATCGTCCCGCTCGTCGAGCTGATGCTGAGCGATCCGCGCGGCGGCAACTATCTGCGCTTCCTGTCGCAAGCCTATGTCACCGAACGACCGGAATCGGCCTATCGCGCCACCGGCCAGACCGACCAGGGGATGCGCCAGTGCTACCGGCTGTATCGGGCGAGACATCCCGATGTCGCGTCGCGGCTGCTCCGCGAGCGTTTCTCCCTCGGCTGTCGCGGCGCGATCTTCGCGCTCTCCGATTGGCAGCGCGACGCGGCGGCGGCACGCAGCAGCATTCCGCGCACCGGCCTGCACGGCTTCGCCGGCGACCTCATCACGATCACGGCGGCCGGCCTCGCATCGGTTCGCGAGCGGGAGTGTCGTTTCACGCCATTCGCCGCGCCGCGAGCCGGCGCGTGCGCCCTCGATGAACCGAGTGCCGACCGATGCTGAAGCACCTGAAGCGGCCAGCGAGGGCCTGCCGCGACGCACTGCTGTCGCGTTATGCGCGGACCACCTGGCTCACGCTC
This sequence comes from Acetobacteraceae bacterium, assembly GCA_035475015.1. Classification (GTDB taxonomy): domain Bacteria; phylum Pseudomonadota; class Alphaproteobacteria; order Acetobacterales; family Acetobacteraceae; genus JAFKFI01. The sequence goes on along the minus strand of DATIMU010000513.1, from coordinate 5,312 downwards.
CTGCTGATCGCCGTCTACGCGATCATCCTGCGCGCCGGCCTGCTCGGATGAGCGGCGGAGCGCACCGATGACAGACATCCAGATGAGGAACCGTCCGAGATGAGCATCACCGCATCCTACACCCCGCATACGCGCAACGATCGCATCGACATCCGCCCGCTCGGCGGCACGGTCGGCGCCGAGATCCACGGGCTCGACCTCGCGCGGCCGCTCGACGAGGATGACGTCGCGACGGTGCGATCAGCGTTGTTCGAGCACGGCGTGGTGTTCTTCCGCGACCAGCAGCTGACCCCGGAGCAGCACGTCGCCTTCGCCGAGCGGTTCGGCCCGATCAACGTCAACCGCTTCTTCACCCACGCGGCGGGCTATCCGATGATCGCGGAGGTCCGCAAGGAGCCCGGGCAGAAGTCCAATATCGGCGGCGGCTGGCATACCGATCATAGCTACGATCAGATCCCGGCACTCGGCTCGATCCTCTACGCGCGCGAGATCCCGCCCACCGGCGGCGACACCATGTTCGCCAACATGTACGCGGCCTATGACGCGCTCTCCGACGGGCTGAAGGCGACGCTCGAGGGGATGCGGGCGATGCATTCCAATCGACATGTGTTCGGCGCCACCAACAAATACGCGGAGGACCGCAAGGGCCGCATTGGCAACCCTGAGCTCGCCACCCAGGACGCCACCCATCCGGTGGTGATCCGTCACCCGGGAAGCGGCCGCCGGGCGCTGTACGTCAATCCGGGCTTCACGCTGCAGTTCGAGGGCTGGACCGCCGAGGAATCCCGGCCGCTGCTCGACTATCTCTACCGCCACGCGGCACGGCCGGAGTTCACCTGCCGCTTCCGCTGGCAGCCCGGCTCGCTGGCGTTCTGGGACAATCGCGCGACCTGGCATTATGCGCTCAACGACTACCAGGGCGAGCGTCGGCTGTTGCATCGCATCACCGTCGAAGGCGTGGCGCTGTCCTGAGCGGCGCCGCAACCATGACCGGAGCGCCGCTGCAAGGCATCCGCGTCATCGATCTGACGCATGTGCTGGCCGGCCCCTATTGCACCTACCAGCTCGCGCTGCTCGGCGCCGAAATCATCAAGGTCGAGGTCCCGGGCGGCGAGTGGCTGCGCCGCCAGGGGGCGCCGGCGGCGGGGAGCGGTCCCGGCTTCCTCGCGCAGAACGCGGGCAAGCGGATGATCGCCGTCGATATCCGCGTGCCCGAGGGTGCCGCGGTGGTGCGAGCGCTGGCCGGGCGCTGCGACGTGTTCGTCGAGAACCTCACCCCGGGCGTCGCCGCGCGCGCCGGGCTCGATGACGCCTCGCTATGGGCGGTCAACCCGAGCCTGATCTACGTCTCGATCACCGGCTTCGGGCAGGATGGACCGTTCGCGCGCTGGCCCGCCTACGACCACGTCATCCAGGCGATGTCCGGGCTGATGTCGATGACGGGCACGCCGGAAAGCGGCCCGCTGCGGGTCGGGCCGCCGGTGGTCGACTACCTGACCGGCTTGCACGCCGCCTTCGCGATCATGGCCGCCCTCGCGGCACGCGCGCGGACCGGTGCATCGCAGCGGGTCGACATCGCCATGCGGGATTGCGCGTTCGCCGCCATGTCCTCGGTGATCTCCGGCCATCTCAATGCCGGCGTCATCCCGAAGGCCGCCGGCAACATTCCGGCGAGCGACAGCCCATCGTCCGGGGTTTTCCCGACCGAGGACGGGCTGTTGGCCCTCGCCGCCAACACGGAGCACCAGTACGAACGCCTCTGCGCGGCGTTGCGGCGGCCAGATCTGCTGAGTGACCCGCGCTTCGCCAGGCGTGACGATCGGGCACGCAACGCGCCCCTGCTCCGCGCGGAGATCGGGCAGACGCTGGCCGCCCGTCGCGCCGCCGAATGGGAGGTGCTGCTGATGGAAGCCGACGTCCCCGCCGGCCGGGTGCGCACGATCCCCGAAGCGGTCGCGGAGCCGCACACCGGCGCGCGCGAGATTCTGCATGATGTCGAGGGCACGAAGCTGTTTGGCACGGCGTTCAAGCTCAACGGCGCCCCGTTCGCGCCCGACGCAGCGCCACGCGCCTGCGGCGCCGATACCGCGACGGTGCTCGCCGAACTGGGATACGACGAGGACATGATCGCGAGCCTGGCACGACGCGGGGCGATCGCCTTGACCTGAGGGATCGGGCCAGCACCTGCAAAATCCCGATCCCGGACCCGTCAGCCCACCATCGCAGGCGCCGGTGTGCGCCGGGTTGATCGCGGCCTAGTGGCTCCGCTTCGTCGCCCGGAAATGATAGGCGCAGCTCGCGTTCGAGATGTCGCCCTCGAGCCGGTGGCCGGTCAATTTGCCCTCGATAACGATCTCGCCGAGCGTGCCCTGCACCAGACCGTCGGCCGCGATGCTTGCGTCGACCGTGGTGCGGCCGTTCCAGCGATACTGGAACTGGCCACCGACCACGCGCAGCACCACCAGCCCCGGCGACGGACAGGCGCGCGAATCGGCGCGAAACCGCGTGCTGGTGCCGCGATAGACGCCGTCGATCTGGTCAGGCGTCAGCTTGGGCGCGGGCGGCGGAGCGGGTGCCGCCGGCGGCGGGGCGGGCTGGGCGCAACCGGCGATCAGGGCGCAGATTGCCCCCGTCATCGCCCACGTCAGGGCCGCTCGGACATGAGCGCTCATGTGGCGGTGCAGCCGCCCAGTTTCAGCTTGCGGCCCGTCGCGGCCGGGAAGCGGGCCAGTCGGTCCGCCGGACGGACGGGCCGGCGCACCAGTTCGCCGCTGCAATTCGGGCAGCGCCCGGCCAGCACGCCCTCGGCGCAGTCCGCGCAGAAGGTGCATTCGAAACTGCAGATCCGCGCAGCCGGGCTCTCGGGCGGCAGGTCGCGGTCGCAGCACTCGCAATTGGGTCTGAGTTCCAGCATGGCGGGCAAGCTAGCGGGCCGCCCGGCTTCACGCCAGATGTCGTCACGCCAGATAGCGCGCGGCGAGATGCGCCTCGAAATCCGCCGGGTCGAGCGGCTTGCCGGTGGCCGCGCGCAGCAGGTCATTGAATCCGAGCAGGCTGCCCACGCCATGCACCTTCTCCCGCAACCAGCCGATCAGCGGCGCGAAATCGCCGCGCCCGAGCGCCGCGTCGAGCCCGGGCACGCCACGCCGTGCCGCTGCCATGAGCTGCGCGGCCGCCATGGCGCCCAACGTGTAGCTCGGGAAGTAGCCGAACGCGCCGTCATACCAATGGATGTCCTGCAGGCATCCTTGCGCATCGTCGGGCGGCGTCAGGCCAAGCAGCGCGGCAAACCCCTCGTTCCATGCGCCCGGCAGATCAGCCACCGCGAGGTCGCCCGAGATCAGCGCCTGCTCCAGCCGGAAGCGCAGGATGATATGCGCCGGATAGGTCATCTCGTCGGCGTCAACCCGGATGAATCCCCGCCCCACCCGCCGCCACAACCGCGCGAGGTTGCCGGGAGTATAAGGCGCGGGGTCGCCGCCGAAGGTCGCGTGCAGCTCCGGCCCGAGCCATGCCAGGAAAGAATCCGAGCGGCTGGCCTGCATCTCGACGATGAGCGACTGGCTCTCATGCGCCGCCATGCCGGCCGCCTCGCCCACCGGCTGGCGGACGTGGGCCGCCGGCAGCCCGCGCTCGTACAGCGCGTGGCCGGTCTCATGCAGCACGCCGAGCAGGCTCTGGGCGAAATCCGCCTCGTCGTAGCGCGTGGTGATCCGCACGTCGCTCGGCGTGCCGCCGCAGAACGGGTGCGCCGAGCGATCGAGCCGGGCGTGGGCATAGTCGAGCCCGGCCCGCTCGGACAGGCGGCGGCATAGCGCCTCCTGCACCAAAGCCGGAAACGGCCCCTCGGGCCGCACCGGCGCCGGCGCGCGGGCCTGCCGCTCCTCGGCTCGCGGCAGCGCCCATTGCAGGAACGTCTCGTAGTTGGCGAAGACCGGGGCGACGTCCGCGACCCCGATGCCCCGCTGATAACCGTCCATCAGCGCGTCGTACTCGTCCATGCCGAGCGCCGGCGCCAACGCGGCGGCGGCCTGGCGGGTCAGCCTCACCACCTCGGCGAGGTGCTCGCGGACCAGGGAAAAATCGGCGGTCCTCCGTGCCTCTCGCCAGACCTTCTCGCAGGCCGAATTGGCCCGTGCCTGAGCCTCCACGAGGTCGGGCGGCAGCGCGGTCGCGCGCGTGTGGGCGTGGCGCATCAGGCGAAGATTGGCCGCTCGCCACGGATCGTCGCTTTCCCCCTCCGACTCCGCCCAATCCAGCTCGTCGCGGGCCTCCGGCGCGATCAGCAGCCCGTGCGCGAGGCCCGCGAGCACGGCGAGCTGATCGCCCCGCGCGGCGCCGCCGCCCGGCGGCATCATCGCGGAAGCGTCCCAGCCCAGCATCGCGTTTGCCTCGCCGATGGTGGCGATGCGGGCGAAGCGGGTTGCCAGTCGGTCGTAGGCGGAATTCATGCTCGGATCACCTTGCTGGCCCAGACGACGAACACCACCACAAGCGCGACCGCCAGGCCGAACCAGGTGATGGCATACGACAGATGGTTGTTGGGCGGTCGCGGCAGATGGTGCGCCGGCTCAGGGTAGAGGTCGGACGGCCGTGGGCCCAGCGCGACCAGCGTGAACGGCGCGAGATCCCTCACCCCCAGCGCCGCCCCGATCGCCGCCGGGTCCAGGGTGTAGAAATGTCGCCGTACCGGATCGTCGCTGGCGCTGAACAACCCCGGCTGCACGGCCGGGCGGACATATCCCTCGACGCTCACCTCTCCCGACGGCACCGCGATCGACTGGCGGCGGGGCAGCGGAATCCAGCCGCGATCCACCAATATCGGCGGCCCGTCGCGCCGCTCCAGCGGCACGAGCAGACCCGCGCCCATCTGCGGTCCCTCGGCCGTATCGCGCACGTCCGCGCCATAGAGTGCCCGAAGATCGGCGCGGAAGCGGCCCTGCACGCGCACCTTGGCGAACGCGGCGGGATGCGACGGCAGCGGCACGGCCGGCGCCGCCTCGGCGTGGTCGATCGCATCGAGCAGCGCGGTCTTCCATGCCAGGCGCTCGACCTGCCAGACGCCGAGCCCCACCAGGACGGCGAGCATCGCGAGCGTCATCAACGCAGGCCAGACCAGCGTCCGCCAACGGCCGGAGCGGCTCACAATCCCATCTCGGAGGCCCGGGTGCGGTATTGCATCGCCACCAGCGCCGCCTTCAGCGGCCGCATCATCGCCACCGCGAGGGGGATCGTCACCACCGGCCACAGCACGACATGCACCCAGAGCGGGGGGCTGAAGGTGAACTCCACCCAGAAGGCAAGCCCGACGA
>DATIMU010000512.1:0-4216 GCA_035475015.1 Acetobacteraceae bacterium | reverse complement strand
CGCGCGGGCGGCGGCGAGGATCTCGTCGCGGCCGCCATAGGACAGCGCGATGGTCAGGTTGAGCCGGGTGTTGGTGGCGGTCGACCGCTCGGCGGCAAGCAATTGCTTCCTGATGTCGGGGTCGAAGCGGTCGCGATCGCCGATCACCCGCAGCCGCACGCCGTTGGCCCGCAGCTCGGCAATCTCGGTCCGCAGGTAGTGGCGCAGCAAGCCGGTGAGATCGAGGATCTCGCCCGCCGGACGGCGCCAGTTCTCGCTGCTGAAGGCGTAGAGCGTGAGCCAGCCGACGCCCTGCTCGATTGCGGCCTCGATGGCACGGCGCACGGCGCGCGCGCCTTCGCGATGTCCGGCGACCCGCGGCAACCCCCGGGAGGCCGCCCAGCGCCCGTTGCCGTCCATGATGATGGCGACATGCGCCGGCGGCGTTCCGCCCGGAGCGGGCGCGATCTGGGTTCCGACCTCCTGCCCTGACGCGAGCGGAAGCCCCGCGACGGCGGTTTGGCTGCGTGCCGACATGCGCGATCAGACCTGCCGGATGTCGCGCTCTTTTTCGGCCAGGCCCTCGTCGATCCGCTTGACGTATTGATCGGTCAGCTTCTGCACCTCGTCGTGCCACACCCGGGCGTCGTCCTCGCCGATCTCGTGCTTCTTCTCGTGGCTCTTGATCTGCTCCATCCCGTCCCGCCGCACCCCGCGCACCGCGATCTTGGCGCCCTCGGCATAGCGGCCCGCCGTCTTGGCGAGCTCATTGCGCCGCTCGGTGGTGAGCTGCGGGATCGGCACGCGGACCAGCTGCCCGTCCGATGACGGGTTGAGCCCGAGGCCGGAGTCGCGAATAGCCCGTTCGACCGCCGAAACCATCGTGCGGTCCCATACCTGCACCGTAATCATGCGCGGCTCCGGCACGCCGATCGAGCCGACCTGGGTGATCGGCATCTCGGTGCCGTACGCCTCGACCCGCACCGGCTCGAGCAACCCCGGGCTGGCGCGGCCGGTGCGCAGGCCGGCGAACTCCCGGCGCAAGGTCTCCATCGCGCCGTCCATGCGCCGCGTGAGATCCTGCTTCAATGTGTTCAGATCGGCCGGCATGGCACGCCCTCCCGCGCTCCGACTGGTGCTTTCGGTGTTTATCGTTGCTCGACGATGCGGGTGAAGCGCCCCTGGCCCCGCATCACCTGCGCGAACGCGCCGGGGGCATGAATGTTGAAAACGATAATCGGCAGCCCGTTCTCGCGCGCGAGGCTGATCGCGGCGGCGTCCATCACCGCCAGATCGCGCGACAGCACGTCGAGATAGGTCAGCTCGTCGAACCGCTCGGCGTTCGGGTTCTTGCGCGGATCGGCGGAATAGACGCCATCAACCTGGGTGCCCTTCAGCAGCGCGTCGCAACCCATCTCGGCCGCCCGCAAGGCAGCGGCGGTATCGGTGGTAAAGAACGGATTGCCGGTGCCGGCGGCGAAGATCACCACTCGGCCCTTCTCCATGTGCCGCTCCGCGCGACGCCGGATGTACGGCTCGCAGACGCTGGACATCGGGATGGCCGACTGCACCCGCGTCGGCACCCGCTTCTTCTCCAGCGCGTTCTGCACGGCGAGCGCGTTCATCACCGTGGCCAGCATACCCATGTAATCGGCCTGTGCCCGGTCCATGCCGCCGGCCGCCGCTGAGACGCCCCGGAAGATATTGCCGCCGCCGATCACCAGGCAGACCTCGACCCCCATCGCCGCCACGTCGCCGATATCGGTGGCGATGGCGGTGACGACGTCGTTGTCGAGCCCATATTCACGCCGGCCCAGCAGGGCCTCGCCCGACACTTTCAGCAGGACGCGCTTATACGAGGGCTGGTCGGGCATACGGACCGATTCTATTGACGCACGCGCGGAACGGCCGCGCTGCCGCCGATTGATTGGGACAGAAGCGGCCGCACCCTACTGGTCCGGCCCGGCCGGAACAAGCCAGGCGACGCAACGAGCCGTCCGGCACAACCACGCCTGGCCGGAGACGACACGCCCTCAGAGCGTGGCGCCGGACTCGTCCGTCGTCTCGGCCGCGGGCTTCACCCCGGCGACGGCGGCCACCTCGGCGGCGAAATCGCCGCTCTGGCGGTCGATGCCCTCGCCGAGCTGGAACCGGGCAAACCCGGTCAGGGTCATGCCGGCCTTCTTGGCGACCGCGCGCACCCGGCTCTCGCCGTCATGCACCCAGACCTGCTCCAAGAGGACCACTTCCTCGTAATATTTGCGGATGCGGCCCTCGACCATCTTCTCGATGATCGCCTCGGGCTTGCCGGAGGCGCGCGCCTGCTCGGTGAGCACCGCCTTCTCGCGCTCCAGCGCCGCCGGGTCCACCGCGTCGATGTCGAGCGCCTCGGGCCGGGCGGCGGCAACGTGCATCCCGACCTGGCGGCCGAGGGCGAGCACCGCCTCCTCGCCGTCCGGCGCCTCGACCGCGACCAGCACGCCGATCTTGCCGAGGCCCGGGCGCAGCGCGCTGTGCACATAGGTCGCCACCACGCCGCTGCTCACGCTGAGTACGCGGACGCGGCGGATCGTCATGTTCTCGCCGATCGTCGCGACCAACTGGGTCAGCTCCTCGCCGATGGTGCGCGTGCTGTTCGGGTAGGGCGCCCGCTTCAGCGCCTCCACGTCCTCCCCGACGTCCAGGGCCGCTTCGGCCGCGGCGGCGACGAAGGCCTGGAAGGTCTCGTTGCGTGCCACGAAATCGGTCTCGGCGTTGACCTCGACCATCGCCGCCTTGAGCGGGGCGGAGGCGACGCCGATCAGCCCCTCGGCCGCGACCCGGCCGGATTTCTTGGCCGCCGCCGCGAGCCCCTTGGTGCGCAGCCAATCCACCGCCTGCTCGACGTCGCCGCCAGTCTCCGACAGCGCCTTCTTGCAGTCCATCATGCCCGCGCCGGTCTTCTCGCGCAGGTCCTTCACCAGTGCAGCCGTGATCTCGGCCATCGGATCGTCTCCCTCAGCGGAGGAAATGGGGCCGGGCGCAATCGCGTCCCGGCCCGCCTGGAATTGCCGCGGAGCCGGTCAGGCCGCCGGCTGCTCGGGCGCCGGCGCCTCGATCGGCACCTCCGGCATCGCCTCGATCGGCAGATCCTCGGAGGCGCCGATGTCGCGGCCGGACGCGCCAAGCTCCGCGCTGATCCCGTCGAGCACCGCGCCCGCGACCAGGTCGCAATAGAGCGTAATGGCGCGGATCGCGTCGTCGTTGCCCGGGATCGGATAGGTCACGCCAGCCGGGTCGGAGTTGCTGTCGAGCACGGCGACCACCGGGATGCCGAGCTTGTTGGCCTCCTCGACCGCCAGCTTCTCCTTGTTGGTGTCGATGATGAACAGAATGTCGGGCAGGCCGCCCATGTCCTTGATGCCGCCGAGCGCGCGCTCCAGCTTGTCGCGGTCGCGGGTGATCTCCAGCACCTCTTTCTTGGTCAGGCCCTGGGTGTCGCCGCCCAGCATCTCCTCGATCTGGCGCAAGCGCCTGATGCTGCCGGTGATGGTCTTCCAGTTGGTCAGCATCCCGCCGAGCCAGCGGTGATTGACGTAGTACTGGCCGCAGCGCTTGGCGCTGTCCGCCACGTATTCGGCCGCCGCCCGTTTGGTGCCGACGAACAGCACGCGCCCGCCGGCGGCGACCACGTCACGCACCGCCCGCAGCGCCCGGTCCAGCATCGGCACGGTCTGCTGCAGGTCGATGATGTGCACCTGGTTGCGCACGCCGAAGATGTACGGCCCCATGCTGGGGTTCCAGCGGCGGGTGTGGTGGCCGAAATGGACGCCGGCTTCGAGCAGCTGGCGCAGGGTGAATTCAGGCATCGCCATGAGCGTTTGCTTTCCTGTGTCCGGTTGTGCCTCCGCAGGGCCATGCCTCGCGGCACCGGACCCGGGCGGTCACGCGAATCTCACGTCGACCAATCGGGAAAGGCGCCCTGCGTGTGAATTGCCGGCCTCGCCGCGAACCGCGACGCCGGCGCGCGGGATATGGCGGGAAATGACGTCCCGCGCAAGCCGCAGAGGCTAGCCGGTCGCGTAGGCAGGCTCCGCCATGCCGCCGTCGCGCCGCCGTCTGGGGCCGCCGGCGAGGATCTGCACGGCGCCCGCCAGCACGCCGACCGTGACACCGATCTGCCAGGCACGATCATAGGAGCCCATCGCGTCGTAGATCAGCCCGCCGCCCCAGGCGCCGAGGAACGACCCGGCCTGAT
>DATIMU010000511.1:0-2835 GCA_035475015.1 Acetobacteraceae bacterium | reverse complement strand
TCCACCACGAAGCTGATGCCGTGCAGCACATTCGTCTGCCCGTACGCCGCCTTGAGATCGACGACTTCAAGCAGCGCTGGCATCTTCGGTCTCTCCAAGATAGGCGCGGATCACCTCCGGCTCGTTGCGCACCTGCTCCGGCGTGCCGTCGGCGATCTTCTGGCCGAACTCCAGCGCCACCACCTTGTCCGACACCCGCATCACCAGGCTCATGTGATGCTCGACCAGCAGGATGCTGAGCTTGAACTGCTCGCGGATCGAGACCAGCAGCGCGGCGAGCTCGTCCACCTCGCCGTGATTGAGCCCGCCCGCCGGCTCGTCGAGCAGCAGCAGCTTCGGCTCGCTGATCAGCGCCCGCGCCAGCTCGACGCGCTTCTGCGTGCCGAACGGCAGCGACGCCACGGTCACGTCCGCCACGTCCTCGAGATCGAGCAGATGCAGCAGGCGGTGCAGCTGATCGTCCGCCCGACGCTCCTCGCCCCGCACCGCGGGCAGGCGCAGGGCGTTGCTGATGAAGCCCGAATGCGCGAGATGGTGGCCGCCGACCAGCACGTTGTCGCGCACGCTCAGGGTACGGAACAGCGCGAGATTCTGGAAGGTGCGGCCGATGCCGAGATTGATCAGCTGGTGGCGCGGCGTGCCGGCCAGCTTGCGACCCTCGAACAGGATCTCGCCCTCGCTGTAGCGATAGATGCCGCTGATGCAGTTGAACAGCGTGGTCTTGCCGGAACCGTTCGGGCCGATCAGACCACAGATCTGTCGTTGTCCGACATCAAACGCGACGCCGTTGAGCGCGACGACGCCACCGAAGCGTACGACGACACCGCTGATCTGGAGCATTGCCGGCCCGAAATCGGCCGGCGCCGTGGCCGCGCTCATGGCTGGCTGGCTCGGGGTGCACGAACCCGATGCGTGACGGAGAAAGATTGGCGTGACCTGCTCACGCCACGAAGGCTTGCCAAGAACGTGCTCCCTGCTCCCCGGTCGGCACCCGTTCGGGCTGCCAAAAAGACGCGCGCCGAACATACGTGGGGCTACTGGCAAGTCAAGCAGACATAGGTTAACGCGGATTGCACGACCTCCCGCTTCTCTGACAGGCTGCGGAAAGCAACGGAGGCTTGGCATGAAGCCGATCATCGCCGTGATCTCCCCCGGCAACATGGGCGCCGGCATCGGCGGCCGGCTCGCCGAGCAGGGTGCCGAGGTGCGCACCTTGCTCAGCGGCCGCAGCGCCGCGAGCGCCGAGCGGGCGCGTCGCGCCAGGATGGCAGCGAGCCAGGAGAGCGACATCGCGGTCGCGCAATTCATCCTCTCGATCGTACCGCCCAGCGATGCCGTCGCACTCGCGGAACGGCTCGCGCCGACCTTGCGCGCCGCCGCGTCCAAGCCCGTCTATATGGATTGCAACGCCGTCAACCCCGAGACCGCGGCGCGCATCGCGGCGGTGGTCGCGGCGACCGGATGCGCGTTCATCGACGGCGGCATCATCGGCGGCCCGCCCACCCCCGGCGGCAAGGGGCCGGCGCTGTACGTCTCCGGCCCCGAGGCGCCGCGCGCCGCGGCGCTGATCGCGCACGGCCTCGATATTCGGGTTCTCGAAGGCCCGATCGGCGCGGCCTCCGCGCTCAAGATGTCGTACGCCGGGATCACCAAGGGATTCACCGCGCTCGGCGCCGCGATGGCGCTCGCCGCCACGCGCGCCGGCGCGGCCGAGGCGCTGCACCGGGAGCTCGCCGACAGCCAGCCGGCCTTGCTCGACTGGCTCACCCGACAGGTTCCCCGCATGTATCCGAAGGCGTATCGCTGGGTGGCCGAGATGGAGGAGATCGCCGGCTTCATCGGCGCCCCCGACGCGGGCGCGCCGATGCTCGACGGCGCCGCCCGGCTCTATCAGCGGATCGCCAATGACGCCGAAGGCGAGCAGCATGACACGGGCGCGCTCAGCGCGTTCTATCGCGGCACGAAGTAAACCGGGGAAACACGAACATGGACATCCGTCTCGACGGCAGGAAGGCCCTGATCACCGGCGGCAGCAAGGGCCTCGGCCTGGCGATGGCGACGCAGTTCGCCACATCCGGCGCGGATGTCGCGATCCTGGCGCGCCGGCCGGAGGTGCTGGAGGAGGCCAAGCGTGCCATCGGCGAGACCGCGCGCGGCCGCGTCGTCGCGGTCTCCGCCGACGTCTCCAAGGCCGACGAGGTCCGCCGCGCGCACGACGCCGTGGTCAGCCAGCTCGGCGCCGTGGACATCCTGGTGAACAACGCCGGCACCTCGCAGACCGGCAAATTCGACGAGATCACCGACGAGGTGTGGCAAGCTGATCTCGACCTCAAGCTGTTCGCCGCGATCCGCCTCGCCCGGCTGGTGTTTCCGGGGATGAAGCAGCGCCGCTGGGGCCGCATCATCAACGTGCTCAACATCGGCGCCAAGGCACCGCGCGCGGGCGGCGCGCCGACCGTGGTGTCGCGCGCCGCCGGCATGGCGCTGACCAAGGTGCTGGCGGGCGAAGGCGCGCCGCACAACGTGCTGGTCAACGCCTTGCTGGTCGGCCTCATCGTGAGCGACCAGTGGGTGCGCCGCCACGCCGCCCAGGGCGCCAACGTCCCGTTCGCGGATTTCACCGGCAAGATGGCCGCCAACGTCCCGCTCGGCCGCATGGGAACAGCGGCAGAATTCGCCAACGTGGCGTGCTTCCTCGCCTCCGACGCCGCGGGCTACGTGACGGGGACCGCGATCAACGTGGACGGCGGCAGTTCGCCGGTGGTGTGAGGGAAAGATCGGCGCATGAGTGCCTACGACACCGACACCCTCACGTGGTCCGAGCGGCAGGCGGCG